>CAYQDH010000355.1:3823-5980 GCA_964416075.1 uncultured Anaerolineales bacterium
GGGCATCTTGCCCGCGTCTCCTCCCGGACCGCGGGGCTCCTCGGCTCGCTGCGAGCCGCGACCCGCTCGTGCGCCAGCCCCCGTCACTCCGGCCCCACATAGACCACGCGCAGGTCGCGCACGTTGGTCTTGCGCACCCCGGTGTAAATCGTGTCGCCCAACTGATGCAACACGGGGTGCGCGTTGTGACGCCTTAGCTCTCTCTCCAGGTCGATCCCCGCCTGCCGTGCGCGGCTGAGCGTGTAACCGTCGACGATAGCCCCAGCCACATCCGTAGGACCATCGGCGCCATCCGAGTCGGCGGAGGCGATGACGATGCGCGGGCTACCGGCAATGCCCGCCACCGTGGCGAGGACGAACTCCTGATTGCGCCCGCCGAAACCGTTCTCCTCCCCCACCGCCACCGTGAGCTCCCCGCCGCAGAGGAAGATGCAGGGCGCTGCCAGAGGCCGGCCGTACACCGCGATCTCTTGCGCCACCTGGGCCATGATCTCGCCCGCCGCACGCGCCTCCACATCATTGATGCTGGAGGCCAGGATAGTGGCCCGCAAGCCGAGCTCGGCCGCCCTGCGCTCGGCGGCATCCAGCATGTATTCGGGGCCCATGACGCGGAAATAATACTGCGGCTTGCCATCCACCTCTTGCGGCCTCACCGGGCCGTAGGCGGGGTCCCTCTTGATCAAGAAGGCGCGCACCGCCGCGGGCACCTTGTTCCAGCAACCGTACTTTTCCAGGATGTCAATGGCCCGCTGGTAGGGGTCCGCCCCATTGGGCGTCTCATCCAGGTGCACGCGCAGGTCGGGCGGGGCCTCGGGGGTGGAGATCTGGATGAGTGTGGCGTCGCCCACGTTGCGCGCGTGTCTCGCTCGCAGGATGGTCAGCTGGTTACGTACCGCGTTGGTGGTGGGCATCGAGGCGCCGCAACCGAAATAGAGGATGCGGTTGACCTCCCGCAGGTCCTCCAGCGTGAGGCCTGGCGCTGGCAGGGTCATGAGCGCCGACCCGCCGCCCGATTCCGAGAGCAGGACCAGGTCCCCCTTCCGCGCCTTGTGCTCGATCTCGATGATCCGCCTGGCGCCGGCGACGCTATCCTCATCGGGCAGGGGGTGCCCCGCCAGGGTCACCTCGACGCGCTTTAGGTAGACACTATCGCCTTTGCGGGCATTGATATGTCCCTCGGTGATGCGGTCCCCCAGCACATCCTCGATGGCGTGCGCCATGCGCTGGGCCGCCTTGCCCCCGCCCACGACGTAGATGTTGTTGATCTTGGACAGATCGATGTCCACGGGTCCATCGGGCAGGGGCCGCGGGATGGAAACGGGTGGAAGGCCGGGCAGGTATTGGGCCTTGATCTGGTCGCTGCCCACGAGGAGGTGATTATCCTCGAGGCGCAGGATGCTTCGCACATTGTCATAGGGGTCCGCGGCGGCCAGCCCCGCCTCCAGGATATCCAGGACAGCGCGCCGTCCCTCGACGTTGCCGTGCTCCAACAATTGCGCTCGATTCTTGATGATTGTCGACACCCTGGTGCCCTATCTCCTATCACCAATCCTCGGCGTTCATCACCCTGAGTCAGCGTTTTCAGCGAAGGGCCTCCACTCACGCCAAGAGAGATCCTTCACTTCGTTCAGGATGACAACCGCGCCTCAGAACAAATCCTTGAGCATGGTTATGGCACGGTCGGCCATCATGTCCAGCGCCTCGGGAGCGAGGCAGGACCAGTTCGACGTGCGCGTCTCATAGCCACCGCCCTCGAACGCGCGCGGCGTGGGTATGTAGCCCGCCGCGTCGTTGCAGTGGTGCGCGACATACGTGGGATAGGCCGGCGACTCGAGCTTGATGCGCAACTGCCCCTCCACAAAGGGCTCCCCCGGCAGGCCCACCAGGGCGATATCCCCCAGGCGGAAAACCTGGATCTCGCAATCGTACTGCGGATCGCGCTGTCTCCGCTCATACAGGTCGAGGAAGGAGACGGCATAGACCCAGCCCCAATCCACCGCCGTGTGCGCCTCGTCCAGCCACATCGGCTCGGGGTTCTTGGCCAGGAGATCGCGCGCCGCGTCGACCTCTTTCGCATCCAGCTCGCGCAGGGGGATGCGGAGGTGCTCGGTGCGCCAATCGAGCACGATATCCTGGCTATAGCGGATGCTTTTCAGG
>CAYQDH010000356.1:0-5969 GCA_964416075.1 uncultured Anaerolineales bacterium
GGCGGTATACCCCTGGTGCCCGGACACGATCTCTTGTAGAGCCTGCAGCGTCTGGTCGGTGTCGTCGACGAGCATGGACATGTTCACCGTCATGATGATCATGCGCGCCGTATCCTGGCTCAGTTCGGATCTGCTCTCCTCGGCGCTGCCGTCGTTGCCGAACTTGGGCGCCGCGGCGGGCGCCTCCACAGCAGGAGCCGGTTGGCTGCCGCGCCCGGTCGATTGATCTGCAACCTTGGCAGCGCAACCGAGCACGGCCACGATCAGGAACAAGCTTAGCATGACGAGGGAAAAACATCTCTTTTTCATACGCACTGGCCTCCTTGGTGTCAAACACACTGTACTGCTAGGACGCACGGACGACGTCAAGCGTTCCGCCGTGGCGCAGTGCTCGCTGGCGCTTACTCCGCTACCAACCGTATTCCAGCCGGCTGGCCAGTCGGGGTGGCAGGCCCATCGCGCGGATTTTGCGTTGAACCTGTTCCACATCGTACGCCACACGTCGATGCTCGATGGTTAGTTCTTCTGTATCTAGGAGCATATACGCGGCACGAGGGTCTCCGTCGCGCGGCTGTCCCACGCTGCCGGGATTGATGATATATCGCTCGTCGCGCGATAGCTGCACAGGCTGCTCGGGGGGTACGATGGCCTGGCATTCGCCACCCGGCATCAGCCTAAAGATCACGGGCAGGTGCGTGTGACCCACTAGGCAGGTGGTCGTCTCAAAGAAGGCAAAGTTGGCCTTCGCGGCAGGGAGTTGGATGACATATTCCCAGATGGGGTGTCTAGGGCTGCCGTGTGCCAGGGTGCACTGCTCCTCCACACGAGTCTCCGATAGTTTCTCCAAGTAGTGCTTCGATGCAGGCGCCAGTTGCTCGCGATTCCACAGGTTCGCCTCTCGCGCCTCCGGGTTGAAATCGTCCAGATCGAGCCTGCCCAATACGCCCCAATCATGGTTTCCTGGGATGGCCAGATGCTCGAACTCTTCGATGCGGGCTATGCACTCGTTCGGGTTTGGCCCATAGCCCACGATGTCACCCAGCGACCAGATCGTGTCGAACCCGTCGGACTTCGCCGACACGGCATCCGCCAAGACGGCATCCAAGGCCTCCTGGTTAGAGTGAACGTCCGAAACGATCAGTACACGCATCGATTCCCTTCTTTCGATTACTGATTACAGTTTACCACGGGACCGAGAGCCACGTCAAAGCCCCATAACGTTCTCGATTTGACGACTCGGAGCAAAGGGTCTAGATTTGTTTCCCGGCAACCTCCACCGCTTAACGTCCCGGAAAGAAGGCGCCCCATGCCCACCATCGTCAGCATCGGCGAGGCCATCGTCGAGATTATGCGCACCGCACGAGACCAGCCCCTAGATCAGGCGGCCCTCTTTTCGGGGCCCTATCCTAGCGGTGCCCCTGCCATCCTCGCCAGCGCCGCGGCTCGCTTGGGAGCCAACGTTGGGTTCATCGGCACTGTAGGCGAGGATGCCTTTGGCGATTGCGTCGCCGGGCGCCTTGCGGCCGACGGCATCGACTGCCGCGCTCTGCGACGCACGTCGGAACGCTCGACCGGAGTCGCCTTTGTGGCTTACCGCTCTGATGGATCGCGCACTTTTCTCTTTCACATCGCCCTGTCCGCCGCCGTTCTGGTGGACCCCGACCAGATTCCCCCCGGCTATATGAAGGATATCCGCTACTTGCACATCATGGGATCAGCCCTGGCCAGCGGCGATTCGATGCGCCAGGCTTGCTACCGGGCCGCGGAAATGGTGCATGCGCAAGGTGGCGCCATCAGCCTGGATCCCAATCTACGCCCCGAGTTGATGCCGCTCAACAGCATTCGCGATGTCTGTGAGCCGATCCTGCGCCGGTGTCGTATCGTCTGCCCCAGTGGCGCTGAGTTGGCCACACTGACAGGGGCCCGCACTGCCGCACAGGGTGCGGCGGAACTGCTTCATAGGGGTGTTGACCTGGTAGCGCTCAAGCAAGGCGACCAGGGCTCCACCCTCTTTAGCCACAGTGGAGTCATCGCCATTCCCCCCTTTGCGGTCACAGAGATCGATCCCACGGGAGCAGGCGATTGCTACGATGCCGCCCTATTGGTTGGCCTGTCCGAGGGCTGGTCACTGGCCAAGGCGGGCCTGTTCGCGAACGCCGTGGGTGCCCTGGCTACCACGCGGTTGGGCCCTATGGAAGGTACCTTTACGCGGCAGGAGGTGCTCGAGTTCATGGCTTCCCAAGGACGACCTTTGCCAACGCTTTGACGTTGATATGCTCCTGTGGTAGTATTCGCTCTATTGCTTGCAATGTAGATTGTTGGAGGTTTATGTACGGATGCCCAAAATCAATAGAAATGACCCCTGCCCCTGTGGCAGCGGTAAGAAATACAAGAGCTGCTGTATGCGCAAGGATCAGGCTATTGAATCCCGCGAGATGAGCCTGCTTCCGGAAGAGGGATACCTGCTGGACAAGCTGTACCAGTATGGGCAATCGCCGCGCTTTCGCGGTGATATGATCAATGCTTTCAACCTGTTTTGGGGCGGGGTTTTCGACTATGGCGGAGATGAGCCCGTGCTCAGTCAGGTGGATATCAGGCGCACCATGGAGTGGTTCGTGTTCGACTACCACACCAGCACCGACCGGCGCCAGATTATCGATCTGTTCACAGAGACCCAGGCCAACGACTATAGCCCTGAAGCCAAGGAGGTATTGCAGGCCTGGTCCCAGTCGGCTGGCGGGGTCTTTCGCGTCCTGAGTCGATCCCAGGATACCCTGTCCCTCTATGATCCCTTGCGACAAGAGAGCCTGGAGGTTCAGGATGCTCCCTTGGCGCGCAATACGCTGAACGGCGACCTGCTGCTTGGCCGGCTTTTCGAGCTGCGCGGGACCAAGCGCTTGTCGTTGATGACTCTGGCTCTCCCGGGCGCTTTCGAGCCCGACCTCGTTGCCTATCTGAACAATGCCTACGATCTGTATCGTGGCCAGCACTACCAGGCGACTTGGGATGAGTTCCTGCGCGAGAATGGACACATGTTCAACGCCTATCTGTTGTCGCCTCGCGTCATGTCGCTGCGATCCCTGACCGGCCCTGGCACGCGCTACCATGACCCGAATATCTCACGCGACCGGCTGGCCGAATATACCAGCAGACGCGAAAGCGAACGGAAGCGACAAGAGGCTGAGCCGGAGCAGCCGTTGCCCGGGCGCCGTTCGGCGAGTGGGTTGATCCTTCCGGACTCGATAGCGCCACCTGAGCCGGCTGCCACGAAAGAGGAGCAGCCCGCCAAACCAACGATCCTCATCCCCGGGCGCGATTTCTAGCGATCCGCGAAACCACCGAGGACTCTACGTCTCGGTGGTTCTTCTATCCTATTGCCGAAGGTGATTGCTTGAGCCAGAAACGGATCCGGGCCCTTCTTTTGGACCTGGACGACACCTTGTTGATGAACGACATGGAGATCTTTTTGCCGCGCTACTTCCAGTCCCTCGTGGCCAGGGTGCAGCAAGAGATGCCTGCTGCGGCCTTTTTGCAGGCCTTGCGCGAGGCGACTCGGGCGATGGCCGTCAATGACGGTCGAAACGGAACCAACGAGCAAGTTTTCGACGCTATCTTCTTCCCCAAGATACAACGCACCAAGTCGGAATTGCAGCCATTGTTCGACGCTTTCTATGCTGACGATTTCGAGGCTCTGCGCAGCCATACTGAGCCGGATCCCTCTGCCAGGGCCTTGGTGACCTTGGCTTTCGCCCAGGGCTACCATGTGGCCATCGCCACCCAGCCGCTCTTTCCTCGCTCGGCGATCCTGTCACGCTTGCGGTGGGCGGGGGTGGGCGCCGAAGAGTTTGCCTATGCGGCCATCACCTCCTACGAAACGATGAGCGCCTGCAAGCCTCATCCTCACTTTTTCAACACCTTGGCACAGCGCCTGGGGTGTGAGCCGCGTGAATGCCTCATGGTGGGCGATAGTGTGGAAGCGGACATGCCGGCTCGTCGGGTGGGCTGCAAGACGTTCTGGGTCGATCGTGATCCTGTACCTCGGCCTTCGGGAGTCGCCTGGGACGCCCAGGGGTCTTTGGCAGATCTGTACACTCTTCTTCAGACAGGAGATATCCATGAGCTCTAAACAGGAACAGGAAGGCTTGGGTCTCCTCAGGCAACGGGTGGTAGACTCTTTTGAGCGCGTGTATGGGTCCAAGCCCGCGCTACAGGTGGCGGCGCCAGGTCGCGTGAACCTCATCGGCGAGCACACGGACTATAACGAAGGTTTCGTCTTGCCCGCAGCCATCGATCGGCATATCGTCATTGGGGCCACCGGTCGCAGCGACCGAAAGGTGCGTGTCTATTCTGTCGATTTCGATGAGTCGGTTACCTTTAGCCTCGACGATATTCAGCATGATGAACGGAATCCTTGGAGCAACTATGAGCGAGGCGTCGCCTGGGTGCTGCAGCAAGAGGGCTACACCCTCGCGGGCATGGATATGGCCATTGCGGGCGATGTCCCCATCGCCTCCGGGCTCTCTTCTTCCGCAGCGATCGAAGTGGCCACCGCCTATGCCTTTCAGTGTCTGAGCGAGCTGGAACTGGATGGCGTGCGCCGCGCCTTGCTCTGCCAGCGGGCCGAGAACGAATTCGTGGGCATGCGTTGTGGCATTATGGACCAGTACATCATCTCCCTGGGCAAGCGGGGCCACGCCTTGCTCATCGATTGCCGCAGCCTGGATTACCAACTGGTTCCCATACCGCCAGGGTGTAGCGTGGTGGTCTGCGATACGAAAAAGCGGCGTGGCCTGGTCGATTCTGAATACAACACCCGCCGGCAGGAGTGCGAGACGGGGGCGCGCCTCCTGGGCGTGCGCGCTCTGCGCGATGTGAAGCCGCAAGAATTCGAGGCTCGCCAGCACGAGTTGGGCGAGGTGACCCGGAAGCGCTGCCGCCACGTGGTCACCGAGGACCAGCGCGTGCTCGATGCCGTGCAGGCCTTGCGTGATGGGGATGTGGCCCTCTTTGGCCGCCTGATGAATGCCTCCCATGTTAGCCTGAGGGACGACTATGAAGTGAGCTGTCGGGAGCTGGACATCATGGTCGAGGTGGCGTGGCAGCAAGAGGGCGTGCTCGGTGCACGGATGACGGGCGCCGGTTTCGGCGGCTGCACCGTGAACCTGGTGCATAGTGATGCCGCTGAGACCTTTGGCCGGCGTGTGGCGGAGGGCTATACGGCGGCCACGGGCCTCGTTCCCGATGTCTATGTCTGCCTCGCTGAAGAAGGGGTACGTACTCTTGAGTGATGCGAGTGCTGGGGCATCGCGACCGGATGACCACCCTCGTGGCCAAGTAAAGTACGTGCTTGCTGAAACCTTGCCCAGCGCAGCCGACTACAATCGGCTGAGACAGGCCGTGGGCTGGGGCCGCTATGAACAGAGCGAGATCGAGGCTTCACTGCCCCGCTCGCTCTACGGTGTTTGCGTCTACCTGGATGGGACCATGGTGGGCATGGCCCGCGTGATCGGGGACGGTGGCCTGGTCTTTTACATTCAGGATGTCATCGTCATGCCGGACCATCAGCGGCGGGGGATCGGTCGCATGATGATGGACCAGGTGATGGATTATATCCGCCGCCACGCGCACCCGAACTCTGTGATTGGCCTCATGGCGGCCAAGGGCAAAGAGCCCTTCTACGAGGGATACGGCTTTACGCCGCGGCCCAACGATCGCCTGGGCTGTGGTATGACCCTTTTCTGGCGCGCCGCATGACACCTATCCTGCGTAGGATGGACGATCCTTTGCGAGAGGCATGGCGCGGATGAGCGACGCACAGCGTTCAGAGGCCAGCCCGGATCTTCACATCTTTCTGTCGGCCTATGCTCCGCCTGTCCGTGCTCTGGCCCTCGAGTTGCGTGGTTTGGTGCTGGAGCTCATTCCTTCCTCGGTGGAGGAGATAGACCGGCCTGCTCACCTGTTGGGGTACA
>CAYQDH010000357.1:0-5948 GCA_964416075.1 uncultured Anaerolineales bacterium
TCCTTCCCTTCGGTCAGGATGACAGGATGGCGACAATGCCAAAGCCCTGGAGGGAAAGGGGCGCAGGGCGTCGGGCATTACGGTCATGCGGCCCCCGGGAACGAGGGGCGGTTGTACTGGCTCAGCACCCTGCGGATGTTGCCTCCCAGGATCAGCCGCTTGTCCTCGATGGGGATCCTGGCATAGAGGATCGGTCCCAGGCCCCACGCCACGGGGTTCCATGATAGGTCGGTGGCCAACACGATGCGCTCCGCCCCTGCCCTCTCGACATAGTCCTCGACGTCGCCATAGCCATTCACGGGGCTGGTCGACATGTAGAGGTTCGCCGCCTGGCGGGTTGCCGCCGCGTTCGCCGCCGAGGCGTGGCCGGTGATGAAACAGGCGTCGGGGTAACGGTGGCACAAGGTCAGCAGGCGCTCCGGCTGGCCCCAGTCGTGGTTGATGATGATGGAGCGCCTCTCGTTGGCGCAGGCGCAGGCGACCTCCACGTTGGGATGATGCGCGGCCTGGTCCGCCGGATAGCCCAGGAGCTCCATCTTGATGCCACGCATTCCCTGGGCGAATCCCTCCTCGATGATGCGGCGCACCTCTGCGGCGGGCCGGTTCAGATGGATGGTCACAAAACCAAGCAAACGCTCCGGGTGGGCCACGGTCGCTGCCGCGACGAGGCCATTGCCGTAGACCTCGTCGTTGGTGATGCCGCCATTGCTAAAGATGATGGCCACCTCCACGCCCAGCCGGTCCATCTCGGCGATCAGCTCCTCGGCCGAGGCGTCGGGGATGTGCAACAAAAAGTGGCGCCCCAGGTGGCCATGGCTGTCATGGAAGCCCTGCCCGCCCAAGCTCCCGCGGCTCCTGGCGAGCGCGTGCAGCTCGTCCAGGGGCGCCGGCCAGTCCAAGTTGGGTGCCTCGGGCAGTGGCCCACACCACGACAGCAGCCGGCGCAGGTTGTCGCCCGCGATGGCCTCCACCTCGCCCTCCGAGATATCGGAATAGTTGAGATGGCCCAGCGGCGCGCCCGGATCCCTGGCCGGAAGCCCCGAGCCGAACAACAGCCGCCCCGCGCCCCACCGGCGCGTGATGAACTCGACGATGTGGTGCAGCCACAGGCTGGCCAGGTCCAGGTACAGGTTGGGGCACTCATCCAACGCCTGGTACACCGTGCGCAGGGTGTAGGAGATGCGCTGCTCGCTGACGATCACGGGCAGGCCAGGGAAGGCCCTGCACAGACGCACCACGCCCTGCCAGTCCGTCTGGTCCTGTCCGTTCCCATCCATGAGGCTATCAGGGCAGACGAAGAGAGGCACGTGGCGCTCGGCCAACGGCTCTAGCAGGCCGTCGACCGACCAGTCGGCGAGAGAAAAGTGATACTGCCTGGGAAAGAGGTACAGCGCGCGCACGCCCTGCCGCGCCATCTGGGCGACCAGCTGCTCCGGCGGGGGCAGCTCATGGCTCGCCGGCGGCAGCCCCACCCAGGCGGGCAGCAGCCGCGGCTGGCCCGCGGTGGCGCTCAGAATGCGCTCGTTGCCGTCGATGGGATGATACTCGCTCGAAAGGTTGTCCAGGACCAGGGCCTGGTGGATGCCGTAATGGTCCATCGTCCGCAGGAGGGACTCGCGGGTGATCGGCTCCCGTCCGCTCCAAGCGTTATAGCGCCCCAGGCGGCAATTGCAGTCCAGGTATTGCATGGTTACGCTCCGTAGGTGTTGTTGGTCCCGAAAAAGTAGATCAGCAGGTCGTCCAGTTGGGCGCGCCACTGCCCCCAGGAGTGCCCCTCCGGAACCTCCATGACCAAGAGGGGATAACCCTTCTCCTCCAGGATCTGCGTCATCGTGCTGGCATCGAGATCCCAGCGAGGGCCGCCAGCCCCGGAATAGCCGGTGCTCAGAAAGACCCGAAGAGGCAGGCGATCCACCGAGCGGTAGCCGCGGTATAGCTCATCGTCGGTAAAGGCGGGGGACTGCATGGCCACCAGGTGAAAGACGTCCGGGTAAGTGAGGCCGCAGTAGGCCGCATTGACGCCCCCATAGGACTCGCCCAAGATCGCCCGCCGGTCGGGGCTCGCATCCGTCTTGTAGGCGCTATCGATGGCCGGCACCAGTTCCTGCGCGATGAACGCCGCATAGAGCGGGTTGCAGAGGTACTCGCTCTGGCGCCGGTTCTGCCCGGTCTTGGCATCGCGTGGGTCGATGAAAACCGCGAGGACGGGCTCGATAGCCCCCTCGGCGATCAGGTTGTCGAGCACGATGGGCATGCTGCCCATACGGGGGTCGGTATATTCGTGCGCATCGGTCACATAGATGACGGGGAGATCGTCGAGCTCCTGATAGTGGGCAGGGGCGTAGACCCGGTAATCGACGGCATAGCCCAGATGGGCGCTGCTGATGGTCACAGGCGGACTCAGCGCGCCCGGGGCCACCCCATCGCGAGGCATGACTTCCGGTGGAAAGACATAATCGGGCATCGCTACCACGGAATTGGGGCCGAAACCGCCCCACTGCTGCAGTGGATTGGCGCGGTCCGGCGTCGCGGCCTTGCCATCCACCACGATGCGATACTCGACCCGCGCGTTCGTGGGGAACGTCGCATAGGCGACCCAGATATCGCTCCGTCCCATGCGGCGGCCCTGCAGCACGGGGCCGTTCTGCCAAGCCGTGAAATCGCCCACCCACTGGACGGACCGCGCCCTTCCCCGATAGAGAAAGGCGACGCGATCACCCTGGATAAAGGGAATCCGCTGCTTGGCGACGAGCGAGTTCCAGAGGGCATCCACCTGCGCCCGCTGGCCATCACTGGCAAGGCCCTCCAGGGCATCGACGAACAAGTCGAACGATGCGAATTCCTGAATCGGATAGTCGGTTGGGGTGGTGCAGCCTGCGGTGACGAAAACCACCAAGGCCAACAGTGCTGCGGGCAGCGCGGCGGATAGCGAGGCAGCTGCCCTCCCGGAGCCCCGTGTCCTGGTGAAAGGATCGACACGACCGGTCGGCATAGGTCGTTCCATTCCGCCTCCCCTCCCGTATGCCTTCACGCCAGAGGCTCGCGCAAGCCCCCGCCCAAGGGCTTGCGCCACACGATCGCCACGCCAACTAGACGGGTCAAACCGGTCGACAGCTCCCCAGCGCTGCTCGCGCCACCAGGGTGCCGCAACGTGCCAAGGTCCCACGACGCGCAATCCCCCCGGGTCAGCCATTAGCTCAGCTCGTCGAACACCTCACGGAGCTTACAGGCGTTCTCGCGGTGCTCCTCCAGTGTGCCCCCTGTGTGGATGAGCATGAGCCGTGGCATCATCTCCTCCGCCACCGGGCACAGTCCCGCGACATACTCCATCTTGCGCGCCTGCAGGGGGCACGCCGTGGGGCAGCCGCGCCCGTAGGTGAGGGGCGCGGTGAACACCTCGTGTAGGTAGGCCGCCGTCTCGATATAGCCCACCGAGCAGCGCGCTCCCTTGGCTGCAAGCGCCCGCTCGAAACGCTCGCGGCTGATCCCCACCTTGTCGCCCTCGAACGTGGCGGCCCAAAGGTGATAGGTGTGCGTGCGCTCGGGGGGCACGGTTTGCCCGCGGATCCATTCCACGCCGGCGATGGCCTCATTGTAGATCCCGGCCACCTGCACCATGCGATCGACGTAACCCCGGCAGCGTTTCATCTGCACCAGGCCCAGCGCCGAGACCACTTCGTTCATGCGATAGTTCCACATCAGCCTGGGGAATGTGGCCAGGCCGCGGATACCGGAGGCGTCCACCAGGCCTTGGACGAAGCGCTCGTCCGTGGTGGTGGCCATGCCCCCCTCGCCGAGCGACAGCTGCTTCGATTGCTGGAAGCTGAACTCGGCCAGATGACCGAGCGTTCCCGTTTGCCGGCCCTTGTAGGTGGCGAACAGGGCATGCGCGTTGTCCTCGATCACCGCCAGCCCATGCTCCTCGGCGATGCGCATGATGGGGTCCATGTCGGCGGGAAGGCCCCACAAGTGCGTGCAGATGATCGCTTTGGTGCGCTCGGTGACGCGCTCGCGCACGCTCTGCGGGTCGATGGTGTGGGTATCGCGTTGCACGTCGGCGAACACGGGTACGGCGTTGTTGTACATCACGGCCATGGCCCCGAATTGCACCAATGGATCGCAAATCACCTCGTCGCCGGCGCCCGCTCCCGCCGCATACACGCAGCAGTGCAGCGCCGACATGCCCGAGTTGACCGCCACCGCGCGCCTGACGCCGATGAGCTTGGCGAACTCTTGCTCGAACTGCTTCCCGGCGGTGGCGTCCTGGCCCAGGTAGCACAGGTCGCCACGATCGAGCACTCGCTTGACCGATTGTAGATCCTGGTCATCGAAATATGGCATGTCACCCTCCTGTTCCCTCTGGTGATGTTGGCGTTATGGCCTGCAGGAGCAGCGGCGTCGTCATGCTGCCCCCTGGTGGCCCTTGGTCTGCGACCGAGCGGCCTCGCTCGGCGCCGACATTGTACCACGCGCCGCCGGTCTTCTCCAGCGGTTGTGGTCGGTACAGCCCATCTCGATGCCAATTGTAGGGGCATCCAGTTGCGCTTGCCCTGGTCGCGCACCCGATTGCCTGCCGCCCCAACTTGGTCTATGATGGCCGGAGAGGCTGTCCAAGTCAATGCGGCGACCCAGCCTGTGCAACGACCAGGGAGGGGCGCCCACATCACGCGCCACGACGAACGCCTGCCCCCGCCCGAACAGGCGGGCAACCGCGTGGAGCCGGATGCCCGACGTGGCGCCATGCGCCAGATTACGAGCCTGACCTGACAGGCAAGGAGAGGGAACAAGATCATGAGGCTGCTCTCACAGAAGGCCGGCAACATGCAACGCGCGCCGATCCGTATTATGCTCGATGCCGCCACACAAATCCCCGATGCGATCCACCTGGAGATCGGCCAGCCGAGCTTCCCCACGCCCCCGCACATCGTCGAGGCGGCCGTGCACGCCGCCCGGCACGAGTATACCGGCTACACCGCCAATGCCGGGATGATTCAGCTGCGAGAGGCCATCGTGCACAAGCTGCAGCGCGAAAACGGCCTGCGGGTGACGACGGACCAGGTGATCGTGACGATTGGGGCCATGCAGGGGATCTATGGGTTCATGGCGGTGTTACTGGATGACAGGGACGAAGTGCTGATCGCCGACCCGGGCTATGGGAACTTTGTGATGGCCACGTCGATGTGCGGCGGCGTGGCGAGGCGCTACCCGACCATCCCGGAGCAGGCCTTCGTGCCCGACTTTGGCGCGCTGGAGCGCCTGGTGAGCCCCAGGACCAAGGCCCTGCTGGTGAACAGTCCCTGCAATCCCACGGGCGCCGTCTACTCGGCCAGCGTGTTGCGGCAATGCCTGGAGTTCTGCCGGAACCACGACCTGTATCTCATCTCCGACGAGACCTATGAACGGCTCGTTTTCGAGGGCGAGCACATCAGCCCCGCCATCTGGGACGACGAAGGCCGTGTGGTCAGCGTTTTCTCCGTCTCCAAGACCTATTCCATGACGGGGTGGCGCGTGGGCTATGTGGTGGCGAACGAAAAGATCGTCGCCACGATGACCACCACGCAGGAGCCGATGGTCTCTTGCGCCAACACCGTGGCCCAGCATGCGGCCACGGCCGCCCTGTTAGGGCCGCAGGATTGCGTCGCCGAGATGCTGGCCGAGTACCGCCGTCGCCGCGACCTGGCGACCGGGCTGGCCGAAGAGCTTGGCCTGGCGTTCTCTTTTCCTCATGGCGCCTTTTACCTGCTCGTGGACATCTCGTCGCAACCCTACCACTCCCTCGATTTTGCGCAGCGGCTTTTGGCGGCAGAGCACGTGGCCGTCTGCCCCGGCTGCGCCTTTGGCGAGATCGCCGACCGCTATGTGCGCATCTCGCTCTGCGCCGGCGCTCCCGAGCTGAGAGAGGGGCTCACCCGCCTGGCCAGCTACTTGAGGCCATAGAGGGGAGGGGA
>CAYQDH010000358.1:0-5910 GCA_964416075.1 uncultured Anaerolineales bacterium
GCGCTCAACCTCTGGATTGGTGTCCGCTGCCAGAGGCATTGTGACCTCCTACCCGACCACTGGATCCGTTGTTGCGCCTGATTATAAGTCCAATCGCTGGTACTGAAAATGATGGGTCAGCCGTGCATCAAGATCCTAACAGGCCGAGGTCAGCCATCCAGGCGGCAAATGCGTCAGGCCAACTGGAGGCGGGACTGCCCGGCTTGGCGCGCAGCGCAAAGCCGTGGCCGCCACGCCGGTAGATATGCATCTCAGCCGAGACCTTGGCCTGGCGCAGCGCGTTGTAGAAGCGAAGGCAGTTCTCGGGCGGTACTAGCGGGTCATCGTCTGCTACAACGAGGAACGTGGGTGGCGTCTCGGCATCGACTTGCGCCGCCAAACTCTCCGAGATGCCAGGGTAGATGGGAGCCACAAAGTCGGGCCGCGCGCTCACTTGAGCTAGTGGGCCGTCCGGCGGCAGTGTATCGCGCCACATGGTCGCCAGTGCTGCTGCGAGATGTCCGCCAGCGGAGAACCCCATCGCGCCGATACGCTCCGGCCTGATGCCCCAATCGTGGGCCTGGGCGCGCACAACTCGCATCGCCTGCAATGCGTCGCTATTGATCGCCCTGCGCACCTCGTCGGGCATGGCCCTGGGCGATCCTTGGTCGGTATCTGGCCGAGTGCGATACTTGAGCACCACCGCTGTTACACCCAGCCCAACCAGCCAGCGGGCGATCTCATGGCCCTCCTTATCCATCTCTAGGTAGCGAAAGCCGCCTCCCGGACATACCAGCACCGCCGCTCCACAAGGCCGTGCTGGCTCGTGTACATAGAGCAACGGCCGGCTCACACGGGTCACTGCCCGGTTCGGGCCTAGGGTGCCCGGTTGAGGCGGTCGATTCGTCGTCTCTTCGGCGCCCTGGTGAGAAAAGGCGTAGGGTGGTTCGCCCGGCCAAAGGGGCAGGGCAGGCGGATCCATGAACTCATCGAGCGACATGCAAACTCCTTTCATATCTTCTGGCTTGACCCCGATGCCAGGCTATTGTCTCGCACTGCACAAGCGATGTCAATTCACAATGCACCATTGCAGCGCATCCGGTCCACCAAGCTCCCTACCTAGTCGCCCCAGAAAAGGCTCCTGTCAATACTCTGTTGCCTATCCAGCCGTAATGGGCTATAATCTAGTTAGAACCTGTGTTCTGTTTCTCGAACCATAGAAGGGGTGGTCCGTATGACACGCGTTTATGTTGGCACTTGCAGCTGGGCCGACCATACCAACTTCTACCCCCCCGAGTTGCCCAAAAACCAGCAAATCATCTTCTATTCACAGAGCTTTTCCGTCGTCGAGATCGACTCTAGCTTCTACCGCCTCATGCCCGTACGGAACTACCAGCTTTGGGCGGAGCGCACCCCGCCAGGGTTTGTCTTCGATGTCAAGCCCTTCCGCCAGCTCACCGGGCACGACCGCGAGACGCCCGCCACGTCCGAGACGGTACAGGCCTTTACCCAAAGCGTGCAGCCGCTGCGTGACGCGGGTAAACTAGGCGCCATTCATATGCAGTTCCCGCCCTGGTTCGTCTACAACCCAAAAAACGTCGATTACCTGCGTGGCTGCCGCGACTGGTTCCCTAACGACCGCCTGAGCATCGAGTTCCGCCATCGCAGCTGGCTCACCGGCGACCACGTGCCTGAGCTACTGGAGACGTTCAACCAGTACCACCTGAGCCTCACGGTCGTTGACGAGCCCCAGCTCGGGAGCGGCAGTATCCCCACGCTGCTCTCGGTGACCAATCCCGAGTTAGTCATCGTCCGCTTCCATGGACGTAACTATAATAAGTGGTATGCCAAGGTCGAGCGCACCGCCGACCGCTTTGACTATCTCTACTCGGAGGAAGAGTTGCAGGAATGGGTGCCCAACGTGGCCAAGCTGGCCGAAGAGACGCATGAGATGCACCTGCTCTTTAACAACAACCGTGATGACTATGCGGTGCGCAATGCCGGCCAGTTGCGTGGCCTAATCCAGGCCTCTCTCCCAAGCGTCGAGGTCGTCGTCCCATCGCCAAGCGGCCCGGTCTCTGGTCTCTAGTGTTCACGACGCGCAGTTCTTTCACGTCGTCCACCACAATTCCTCATCTTTGGAGGTCACAAATGCGTATTGCTCTAGGAAAGATCAGCCACGAAGCCAACACCTTCTCTCCCCTGCCCACCACGTGGGACGACTTTGCGCGAAACTGGATGCGTCGGGGCCCCGATCTCTTGCGTGGTCTGGAGGGTCTGAACATCGAGGATGCCGGCGCAGTGGAGATCCTGAGCGCCGAACCGGGCTGCCAGATCCTGCCCACCTTCGCGGCCCATGCCCAATCGGGATATCCGGTCGATGCCTCTGCCTTTCGCCGCCTGCTGGACGAGTTGCTCACCGCGCTGCGCGCGGCCCTGCCCGTCGATGGCGTATTGCTGGTGCTCCACGGTGCCATGATGGCCGAGGGCGAGCCCGATGCCACCGGAGCCGTCTTGCAGGCCGTTCGCCAGATCGTAGGCCCCGGTGTGCCCATCGTGGGGACGTTGGACTTGCACGCCAACGTGACCCAGCGCATGGCCGAGCAGGCCACAGCCCTCTTAGGCTATCACACCGCGCCCCATATCGACATGGCCCAGACCGGGCGGTCGGCCGCGCGCATCCTACTAGGCGCCATCAAGAAGGAACTGGATCCTCAAATGGCCCTGGTGCGCCTCCCGCTTATCGTGCCGGCCGAGTATGCGCGCCACACCGACGGTCCCTTGTCCGAGGTGATCAACATGGCCCTCAGCTTGGAGCATGATGGCTCCATCCTGCATGGCGGCGTCTTTGCCGTGCAGCCTTGGATGGATACTCCCGACGTGGGATGCTCGGTGGTGGTCGTTACTGATGGGAATCGAGCAGCAGCCCAGGACCAAGCCGATCGATTGGCCCTCGAGTTTTGGGCTCGTCGGGCGGCGTTTGTGCCGCCCCTTGTTACGCCGGGCGAAGCCGTAGAGCGTGCCCTGTCCCGAGAGCACGGAACAGTCGTTCTGTGCGATTCGGCTGACGCGCCCAGCTCCGGCGCTACGGGCGATAGCACCGTTGTCCTTCGCGCCTTGTTGGAGCGCGCGCCGGTTCAGCAAACATGCCTGCTCAACATAGTGGACCCACCGGTCGTGGCCCAGGCCATTGCCGCAGGTGTGGGAAACAATGTCTCAGTGTCTGTCGGGGGCAAGCGAGCTCCCGGCTTTTTCCAGCCGGTGTCTTTCGATGGACACGTCAAGACCATCTCCGATGGTGTCTTTTACTTTAAAGGGCCCGGCATGCGCGGTGTCGCCCATCGAATGGGTCGTGCGGTCGTCCTCGTGCAGGGCGGCATCCATCTCGTGGTGATGGAGCATGCCGTCACGCAATGGGATCCGCAGCTCTATCGAAGCCTGGGACTGGAGCCCACCGACGCGCGCATCGTCCAGGTCAAGTCGCCAGCGGCCTTTCGCGCTGCCTACCAGGAGATCATGGATGAGGTGTTGATCCTCGCCGCGCCCGGCGCCGCCAACCCGGACCTGGTGAACCTACCGTGGAAGAATATTCGCCGGCCCATCTATCCGTTGGATCCGGATATCCGCTGGCCTTGAGTCACCTGATGCCGCCAGCCTCTGCATGATGGCCTGCCTTTGATACCGAAACTCGCCAGAGCGGAGGGAACGACTCGACCGCCAGCCCCAAGGCTGGCGGTCGAGTCGTTCAAGCTACGGCCCCCTCACGCTGTATGGGCACGAGCGACGTATGGAGGTCGCGATTCGCGAGTCGTGCTCCCTGAACATCACGTGTGACCCCCGCCGGAGGCCCGGCTGACTAGAGGGGGTTAGGTATATACTCGCTACCCCGGCATTGTCTGAGGTAGTTCAGGCCCCGCACCTGGCCGGTCATCTCCAGGTCATCCCGATACACGGGATCGTGCCACCCTTCGATGTCGATGCAGCCGCGGAAACCGTGCATGCGCAGGTCAGAGATGATGTCGGTCCAGTTGCAGTCGCCAAATCCCGGCGTACGATGGTAGACGTACTGCTTGGGCCCGTCGATCCCATACTCACGGATCACGTCCCACTTGATGGTGGCGCACTTGCCATGCAGGTGAAAGATGCGCGGCATCCATTCCTTCAGTTGGGGCAGGGGATCGATCAGCTGTGTCATCTGGTGACAGGGCTCCCACTCTAGCCCCAGGCTGTCCGCGGGCACGGCATCGAACATCAGCCGCCAGGCGGCGGGGTTATGGGCGATATTCCAGTCCCCCGTCTTCCAGTTTCCATCCATGGGGCAATTCTCAAAGGCGATGCGCACGCCGCGATCCGCTGCCCGGCGGGCCAGCTCGCCCCACACCGCCTTGAAACGCGGCATATTGTCGTCGATCGATTGCCCGCGCAGCCGGCCCGTAAAGCCAGCCACGATATCGCACCCAAAGAGGCTCGCGTGGTCGATGCAGGCCTCCCAGTCCCGCAGCGTCTGCACATCCTGGGGCTGGTGGTCCAGTGGATTGCCGAACAGCCCCAACGAGCTGATCACCGCGCCCGAATCGCCCAGCGCATCTCGAACCTCGTCGGCCAACTTGGGCAGGTCGACGCCCCCCAGGGTGCCCCAGAAAAAGAGCTGGAAGCACTCAAAACCGTAGGGCAGGATCTGCTTGATATACTCCCCCACTCCGCTCTGATTGCAGCGCACCAATGTGCCAATGCGTATATCCTGGTGATCTACTCTCGAATTCACAAGCCCACCTCCTGGTCTCTAGTATAGCTGCCAAAAGAGAATAGCGATGCCTGGACCATCAGAACAATTCTGTGATCCGTTCGCTGATGGCCTCGATGAGCCTTTCCAAGCTCCCTGGACCCAGGCTGGCCACTTCTTCCTGATATAACCCGGCGCAAAGGCCATCACATCGGCGTAGAGGGCGCGGTGCACGCCCGTGGCGCGTTCATGCTTGGCAGCGCCCCATACGCGATGGTAGATGCCCACCCTCGGCGTGATCTCCACACGCGCCAACCCGAACTGAACCCGCGATGTTGGCGTGGCGATGAACCGGGTGCTCATGATCTCTCCTTCCGGCTTTTCGTGGTGGGGCAACCAGGGTCTAGTCGCCGTATCGGTCCACCAAGCGCTCAGCCTCTTCCTTCGACAACCCGCTACAGCCGATGAGCAGGCCCCGCGCGCCGACGTTGGCCACCAGGTCGTCTATCTCGTCCGGCCGCGCAAAGACCTCCACCGACTTACCCGCTTCTTTGATCCTGCGGATCAGCCCGTACCACGGGGCGAGCTCCTCTCGCCCCGGCCCGGGCACCCATTGGATGGCTCGCAGCTCAGGGATGCTCAGGAGGGCCTCCAGGTGGTTTGTCGTGCCATCCAGGTGAAACATGGGGTAGGGCATGGCTTCCACGATCCGGTGCAGCGCGGGGAGCAGGAACTCGCGGAACATCGCCGGCGAGATGTTGTAGGAGAAATCCTCCTGCAGCGGGAAGGTGCGCCCGGGAGCCCAAATGTCCGCCCAACCGATGGCCCCGGGGTTGCCCGCGCTTTCGATGATCTACATGTGCGCGGGCGCCCGCGTATGCGTCGCCGACAAGTTCCGCTCGCCGTTCTCCAACGGCGCCATCGGCCCGGCGGCTCAGGAGATCGCCGTCGGTTACATTCTCGACAACATTACTGAAATGCACATGGATTACCGGCTCCGGCACGGCCTCAAAAGACGCCCCCCCGAGCAAGTCTTCACAACCACTCCCGACGGAATCAGCTTCGTGACTCCCGCCCTGAGATTCTTCCAAGGCGCGGACTCCGCTGCGTTACCGTTCAAGAACAGTTCTTTCGATCTCATAACATCTTTCGAGACGCTCGAGCACGTCGGCGACCCCGACGGCGACCCGGCGGACACGGTAAAAGAG
>CAYQDH010000359.1:0-5894 GCA_964416075.1 uncultured Anaerolineales bacterium
GTTGGTGAGGGCCAGCGCCTTGTGGACCCACGCCACCTGGAGCGAGTTCCTGGAAGAGGATCTCATCAAGGCTCCGCCGCCCAGCGCCTACCGCCCGCTGGATTAGGGGATGCCTATGAACACCTTTCTACAGGACATCTTGGAGCAACCAGTGGTCTTGGATCAGGTGCTCAGCGCCTTGGTAGGCGATGGCCCCACGGTACGCGCCGACCTCCGCGAGGCCGCGGACCGGATTGCTGGTAGTTCCCGCCTAGTGCTCACCAGCATGGGCAGCGCCTACTATTCGTGCATGCCGATCGCCTACGCCCTATCTCGGGTGCACCCCAACGTACAGCTCATCGAGACGGCGGAGCTCATGCGCCCGTCCTTGTTCCCGGGCACGCTCTACATTATCCTCTCGCGCTCTGGGGAGAGCGGAGAAGTGGCTACCTTTTCTACAATGCTGCGTGAGCGCGGCGAGTCGCTTATTGCTATCACCATGACCCCTGACAGCACGCTGGCCCGCAACGCCAGCCTGGTGCTCCACGATCCCTCGCCCTATGATGGGCTAATCTGCACCAAGGCTTACACCACCCTGGCCCTGACCGGCTTGTTGGTGGCCTCTAGTGTGCAGGGGTCTGTCGACGACACCCTGATCGGCGGCCTAAGGCAAGCCTTTGGCTGGATGGAGCACGAGAAGGATGCACTGGTAGACCAGGTGCGCAGCTTGCCCCGACTGGGGAGCAGCCTGACTTTTCTCGCGCGAGGCAGCGGTCTGGGCCTGGCGGCGGCTGCGTCGTTGTGGATGGAGGAGGGCGCCCGCGTTCGCGCCTCCTGGGCCAGCATCGACGGCTTTATGCATGGCCCCATCGAGCAGGTGGATGAGGATTTCCTGGGAGTGTGGATCGACCTGCTCCCCGACGCGACCAGCGCGCGGCAATACCGCGATGTCCTCTCCCGCGGCGGCACCCTGATCCCGCTGAGCTTACCTGGAGCGTATAGCGAGGGCATCGCCGTCCCTGTAGGTGACTTGCCCGAGGCCTACCGAGTCATTCCGGCGGCGCTACCCATCCAACTGATGGCTCAGCAGGCGGCGGCGAACCGGGGTCTGGTAGCCGGGCAGATGCGTTACATCGGCTGGCTGATACGATGAGCGTGTCCACGAGCCGGAAGAGCGACCCGGCCCTGGTCCTAGGTGTCGATATCGGCGGCACCCGCACCAAGTTGGGCCTGGTGAGCGTGCCCGAGGCACGCATCCTCGCCCTGATTAGCCGTCCCACGGTCCTCGGTGGCTTGGACGAGCTACTGGGGGATCTGGACCAAGCGCTGAACGAGCTTTGCCGCCAGTCCGGCGTGGACCGGCATAGCGTTGCGGCCGCGGGGATCGGCCTCCCAGGCTGTGTGCTGGGCGACCAGGTCAGCCTATTGTGGCCGTCGATGCGCTTCATGGAGGGCAGCGGCTTTCGTCCAGCGGCCGAGTCGAGGCTGGGGCTGCCGGCGCGTATGGACAACGATGCGCGTCTCATCGCCTTAGCAGAGGCGGTCGTGGGGGCTGGCGGCAAGGCGCGCCGCCTCCTATCCCTGACCCTGGGCACGGGGATCGGGATCGGCTTGGTGGTGGACGGGGCGCTCCAGGAGAAGACAGCCATCAACCACATGGCCGGGCATATCCTCATCCATCCGGGGGCGCGCCCCTGCTATTGTGGTCTGGACGGTTGCCTGGAATCGCTGGTCTCGGGGCCGGCGTTGGTGGAGCGCTATGCTGCCCTCCATGCCCAGCAGCAGGACATGCCGCCGTCGGGCGCACCGGCCGTCGCTGCGGAGGTGAGAGCGATCCTCGATGCTGCCGCCTCCGGCCACGTTGTGGCAGCCCGCGCTGTGCGGGAGATGCTGGACGACCTGGCGCTGGGCCTCAGTGTCTATATCAACCTGTACGCGCCCGACGTGATAGTCATAGGCGGTGGCTTGGCGCGCGGGCTACGGCGCTATCTACCGGCGATGCGCCAGGGCCTGGTGACCAAGCCCTTTGCTGGCTATCGCGTCGCTTTGCGCGTCTCGCGCCTGGGCGAGCGCGCCGGTATCTATGGCGCTGCGTCGCTCTGGCGTGATCTACGCGGATAGGACCCGGGGCGCGGTTCCTATCCCGCGCAGATTGGGTCGCGGGTTCCGGCGCCATACGGGTTCGCGACCGCAACAGAGCCAATATCAAATATCCTTGCTGCTCTTGGTGTCTTGGTGTTTACTCTTCTCATGGAGGTGACAGAGTGCGACGCTTCGGTGATGCGCGAGACTGGTTCTTTGAGAAACGTTTCGGCCTCTTTGTGCATTGGGGGCTATACGCCATCCCTGCCTGGCAGGAGCAGATGCAGTGGCGCGCCGGCGTACCACGCCGCGAGTACGAGCAGCTGATCCATCGTTTCAATCCTCTGCGCTTTGACCCCGATGCCTGGCTGGACCTGGCCGAGGCTACGGGGATGCGCTATATCTGCCTGACCACCAAGCACCACGATGGCTTTTGCCTGTGGAACACGGCGCAGACCGACTATAACGTGATGCACAGTCCCTATGGCCGGGATATCGTAGGGATGTTGGCGGAAGCCTGTCATCGCCGCGATTTTCCCCTCTGCCTTTACTATTCTGTGGCCGATTGGCACCACCCCAACTATCCCAACCAGGGACGCAGTCACGAGCTATCCGGGCCTGAACCGGGAGACCGACCTGCCTGGGATGCCTACCGCGCCTTCCTGGTGGCGCAGGTACGCGAGCTGTGCACGCAGTACGGCCAGATTCATTGCTTTTGGTGGGATATGAACGTTACGGGGATCGTGGACCCCTCCATCAATGACATGATCCGCTCTCTCCAGCCGGGGGTAATGATCAACAACCGTGGTTTTGACGAAGGGGATTTCGGCACACCGGAGCGCGACTATGAGGGTGCCGCCAACGAGGCACTCCCCTACGAGCGGCCCACCGAGGCCTGCCAATCGGTGGGCCGAGAGAGCTGGGGCTATCGCGCGGACGAAGATTACTACTCGGATCGCCACCTGCTCGCGAGCATCGATAAGGCCATGGCCAGGGGCGCCAACTACTTGCTGAACGTGGGGCCCATGGCCGACGGCACGTTTCCTGAGCGCGCCGTGAACATCCTGGGCGCGGTAGGTTCTTGGTATGATAGGGCCAAAGAGTCCCTACTCGATGTGGAGCCCGCTTCGCAGCTCATCGAGAATCGCGACGTGATGCTCACTCGGCGAGGCAACACGCTGTATGTGCATCTGCTCAAGTATCCCACCATGGAGCGAGTGTTGCTCAAGCCGGTCGCTCGCGAGCCGCAGACGGCCACGTTGCTGAATACCGGCGAGCCGGTGGCCTGGTCCCTCTCGGACTTGCCCACCTTGCGCATGGACGCGCGCGGAGGGCACGTCGATGAGCCACAACACTATCTACGTCTACGCAATTTGCCGGTGAACGACCATGCGGGAACGGTGCTGGTGGCCAAGCTCGAGTTCGATGGTCCCCCGCTCTAGAGTGTGGGGTGTAGAAAGGAGATGGCGTGATGACACAGGTACCCGATTCCGTTGCAGTTGGGGCACATCAGCGTATACGCCAGGCGGAGCAAGAGCGCCAGCGCGTGCTCGAGGCCATCTGGGCCGGCCGCCCCATGGATGCCGAGCCGAACACCGCGCGCAAGTTGCGCCGCATCCAGGCCGTCACGGGCGCGCCTCGTGGCGTGGCCCAGGCCCTGGCCAACTATGAGGATGCGGCGGCGCTGGGCCTGGAGGGCCAGGCGCTCATTCGCGCGGAGCGCATCCAAGGCAAGACAGTGGATTTCCTGGGGGTGGCCTTTCTGGATGTGGCTCGCGCTGCGGCTGCGGCGGTCGGGCGGGTAGCTTTTCGAGACCAGCAGCCCCAGGGGTCGGGCCTGATGGTGTCCGACCGGCTGTTCCTGACAAACAACCACGTCATCCCCGGGCCTGGGGAGGCGCAGCAGTTCGTGGTGCAATTCAACTATGAGTTGGACCAGGATGGGCAACAGAGGGCATTGACGCAATTCGGGCTCGCCCCCGATCTGTTCTTTCTCACCAGTCCCGAAGATGCTCTCGATTTCACCCTCGTGGCCATCGGTGGGCGGCTCAGTGGGGCGGGGACTCTGGGCGATTTTGGCTACTGTCCGCTCCTCTCCAGCGATGACAAGCATATGCTGGGGGATTTCGTCAACATCATCCAGCACCCGGAGGGCGGCTACAAGCAGGTTGTGATCCGGGAGAACCGCCTGGTGACGCGGCTGGATACGGTGCTGCATTATGTGGCCGACACGTTGCCCGGGTCATCCGGGTCGCCTGTCTTCAACGACCAATGGGAAGTCATCGCTCTGCACCACTGGGGTGAGCCTTACACGGTGGCTACCCGGCCTGACGGCCGCGAGGTGAAGCGTAATGTGAACGAAGGCGTGCGCGTGAGCGCTATTGCGCGTGCCCTGCAGGAGGGAAAGGGCAGCCTGGGCGGCGCAGCGCTGGCGTTGCTGGATGCGGCCCTGAACCCACCCTCTCGACGCCCCAGCATCTTGGGCAAGCGCGCCCCCGCCGTGGGCCCGCTGGTCGCCGTGCCTGACCAGTTCACAGCCGCTGGGCCATCGGTGACAAAGGATGGCACAGTTACCTGGACCATCCCCCTAACTGTGTCGGTACGCCTGGGCTCGTTCACGACGCTGGCGGGCGGCCAAACCCAGGAGCCGGCCGTGATCGACGCAACCGAGCCCGAGTTGCCGAGCGAGGCGGTCAAGATCGACCGTCGCTATGGTAACCGTGGGGGGTACGATCCCGAGTTTTTGCGAGGCCACCGGCTGGATCTGCCCGCCCTGAGTGAGGAACAACAGGCCCAGGCCGCCCGTAAGCTGAAGGTGTCTTCCGGCGAGGACCCCTACGAGCTGACCTACGAGCATTTCAGCATCGTGATGAATGCCGAGCGGCGAACGGCTTTCTTCACCGCCGTGAACATCGATGGGACCTCCTGGGTGGCAATCAAGCGTGCTATCGACATGTCTGGGATCGCGGCCCTCGAGCAGATGGAGGATACCACCGAGGCGGCGGAGGCCGCCGAAGCCTCCGAAAAGTGGTTCGATGATCCGCGCATCAGTCGCGAGGCGCAGGCCGACCAGAGCCTGTACGATAGGCAGCGGCCCACGCGTCTCTTCGACCGCGGGCACCTGGTGCGGCGTCAGGACCCGGCCTGGGGTACCAAAGCCGCGGCGAACAGGGCCAACGCCGACACTTTTCACTTTGCCAACTGCGCGCCACAGGAATCGCGCTTTAACCAGGATGCCAAGCTCTGGCAGGGGATCGAGAACTATGTCCTGGACAATGCCAAGGCAGACGACATCAGGGTGACAGTATTCACCGGGCCCGTGTTCACCGACGATGATCCGGACTACCGCTATATCAGGGTGCCCAAGAGCTTCTGGAAGATAGTGGCGCGCGTGGAGCGCGGAAAACTCCTGGCCACCGCCCTGCTGGCCGACCAATCGGAGCGCATCACCAAGCTGCCGGAGCGCATGAGCGAGGGCTTTGACGATATGTCCAAGGTCAAGAGCTTTCAGGTCTCAGTGGCCGAGGTCGAGCGGCTCACCGGCCTCGACTTTGGTCCCTTGCGCGACCACGATACCTTCGAGGTAACTGAGGCGGAGGCGCTAGGGAAGCGGCGCCCGCTCAGCAGCTTTAGGGATATCCTGCTGACAGCGCCGAAACGTCAGGGCGCGGCATCCACGGCTGGGCGCAAGCCCAAAACGGTAGCTTGAGCTGGATACGGCGACTGTCGAAATGAGAGCTGGGCTGGACCGCCAGCCCAGCTCATACATACCATATCTAGCAGGATTCTGCAGGAGGCTGGGAGCTGTGCAGAGAGTCTGTAACATGCCCCAG
>CAYQDH010000360.1:0-5874 GCA_964416075.1 uncultured Anaerolineales bacterium
TAGCCGCACCGCAATCGAGCGAGATATCCGCGCCGGGATCGAAGCCGGCCGGCCAAGCATCATCCCCCAGCTCTTGCAGGCTCAGGAACGATCTCTGCTAAGTGCAGGGATCATCGGAGACGCCTATGATGCCGGAGATGCGCTGACCATGGAGGTAGTGCAGAACGCACAGTACTATCTGGGCATCCTGATCTCCGCCTGTGTGAACCTGGTGGATCCAGAAGTGATCGTCGTGGGTGGGGGCGTTCTAGAGCGGATGGGAGATCCGTACCTGGAGCCCGTGCGCCAGGTGGCGGTGCAGCATTACCTGAACAAGAGCCAGCTCGACCGCATCCGCATCGTACGCGCTGCCCTGGGGGATTACCCGGGTGCTCTAGGGGCTGCTATCCTGGCTAAACAGCGCTTGGGATAGTCCCGCGCCTCAACCGCTATCTTCTGGTTGCCCTGCCTCGCTGGGCCTGAGGCCGTACGTGTCAACCATATCAGCGAGGCGTTCTTCATCCGTCTCCCATGCGTAGACCACACGCGTCGTGTCGGGGTGCTCATGGCCCAGTAGGGTGGCAACCCACTCCAGTGGCATCCCCTCATCTAGTAGGTCCTGGGCCCGGCGATGTCGTAGCGCATGAGGAGATGTATTGTCGTAGAGCCCTTCTGCGCGCGCTGCCTCTTTGACGACAAGCCAGGCCTGATGAGGTGTGATGGCTGAACCCTTGCCTCGGCCGTGAGAGGCAAAAAGTGCATCAAAGATAGAGTCCTCTCGTTCGTGGATGTACTCACCCAGCAACTTCCGAGTCTCATCCGAAAGGAAGACGGTCCGAGGCTTGCCATTCTTTGTCAGGGTGAGCCGGATCTTCCGTGCCCGACCATCGAGGACGTCTTCACGGGTGAGGGCCAACGCTTCACTCACACGCATCCCAGTATCATACAGCAAAGCCATCAGGGCGCGGTTGCGCAAGATGGCGAGGCGGCGAGCGCCTGGCTTCTCAGGTAGCGTCTGCCGAAGGTAATGTGTCAGCACACGCATGACCTCAGGATCGATCTTTTTCTTTACATAACCTTGACGACGCTGGCCCATCCCCTGATCGATGCGTCGAACCATGCGTTCGTAGGAAAGGCCGTCGGGCAAGAGGCCTCGCAGATCAAGCCAATTGATCAGGCGCTTGGCAGCGACCATGTAGGTACGAGTAGTCCTTGTCTCAGTAGAAGCCCCTTCGGTTTTCCTGGCTCGGGGATCGGGATAGGCTTCGCGAAGCCAGCGACTCAGACCCAGTAGCGTATCCTCATTGATCGCTTCAATGGAACAGGGAGAGAGCGCATCGGCCGCCGCATCATCACCGCGTTGCACGTGTAGAAACCGAACAAGTGCATTCAGTCCGTAGCGGTACGTTTTCTTGGTCAATGGGCTGAGCGCCAAATCCTGGAGCATTTCATCAGCGGCATCGTTGAGCGTTGGCAATCCAGTGGGGGGGTGATCCACTGCGACGGCAGAGTCCTGAACCATGCTTGGGTCCTTCCCTTGGGCTATATGTCTCGATATAATATATCATTTAATGTTTAATAAATGATATATCACAAAAGAGCCTTTTTGTCAATTGCCAGTCGTGCCAGGCCTTAGGGCAAGCTAGCAGCCCCCCCCCATCGAGGGGTACCAGACTAGTTGGACGTAGGGTGACCAATATGTGGCAGGTTTACAGGTTTGCAGCTTGGCTGCCGTGATCGCTGGCGCACCGGACCCTTATGTGTGCGCACACATAAGGGTCCGGTGCGCTGTGTCTGTGTGGTTGCGACGCAATGTCCGAAGAGCCTCACCACTTGCGAAGACCCGTAGCGGCGACAATCCTCTGGGCACATCGCTCCTCTCCTGAAGGACGCGTTCCTTAGCTACATGTTTTCAACGTGGCCAGTCACCTCAACTTCGCATAGTCAGGTTTTCTCTATATACTTGTTTTCCACTTGTATCGGACGAGCTCACAGTTTAATTACTATGCGAATTATCTAAAACCAGACCGTACGTTCTGTTGTGACTTGTGCAACGATGCGCCCAAAGATTGCATGATATTCCTAGTATACGTATAATAGACAAGCCTGAGTTAGCGTCCATGTGCTATCTCTTGCGCGTGACACTCTTGCTCTCATTATATCGGAATATCGGAGCCGAATGGCCACCAAGCAGCGATGCCCCAAATGCAATCGTCTGAACGAACTGAACGCGGCAAAATGCGCTTATTGTGCTGCGCCCCTCATCCAGACATGCCCTCGCTGCGGTGCTACCCGGCCCTGGTATATCACACGTTGCGCCCGTTGTGACGCTATGGCCGCCGACGAGTCCAGTTTCACCGGCTTATTCCAAGAGGCCCCTTCGCAGACACTGCGCGGCCGTTACGTGGTCAAGGAAACGTTGGCTACGAGCCGGGTCAGCGCCGTCTATCGCGTCGCGGATAACCAGGAACCCGGCACCAGTTATGTTGTCAAAGAACTGTCTACAGTCGCCCTGTTCCGCGCCGAAGAGAAACGAAGCGCGGAACAGGCCTTCAAAGGTGCGGTCCACCTCTGGTCAGAGGTCCGGCACCCTGCCCTCGTGCGCATCCTAGACACCTTTTCAGAACGTGGCAAGTATTATGTCGTGCTGGAGTACGTGCCAGGCTGGAGCCTAAAGAAACTCATCGAGGAGAATCGCGTGCGCGCTACGCCCGAATTGGCGCGCAACTGGGGGGCACAGTTGGCGGACCTCGCTGCCAACTTGCATGTTCAGACCCCCCCACTCTACTTGCCGTTCTTGGCGCCCAATCATGTGATGGTAACTGCTGACGGTCAGGTCAAGTTGGTCGACCTTGGCCTCACGCACATTTTCAGCCCCAATAGCTACGGCCTCTATGGCAGTACGCGCGGCTACACTGCACCTGAATTGGAGTCTGGCTCTCCTAGTGTTTTTAGTGATATTTTTAGTTTAGGACGTCTTTTGTATGCCCTTTTGACCGGATATCTCTTGGAAAAAGGCCTTCCGAAACAGATGACGCTGCGACAGGCGGTGCCCGGCATCTCGCCCCAACTCGTCAGGATCATCGCCAAAGCGGCGAATCGGGAACCCGAGGCTCGGTTCTCCTCAATGCTAGAATTCGGCCATGCCCTCTGGGATGAGATGGAGGGTCCGCTGGAACCGATTCATGGCTGGCTCCAACAACCGAACCACGTGACACGCGTGACCCAGCCATCGTTGGCGCCTCGCGCGGTTGCTGGCACGCAGGAGACCATGGCCGACCTGGGCTTTCAGCGTGATGTTCGGTTTGGCCCCGAGGCCACCGAACCCACCGCTCCCAGGAAGGCCACTCTCGATGCCGGAGCGCCCGGAGAGGCCAAGCTATCCATCTATCCACGCACCTTTAGTGTCAGCGACCTCAAACCCAACGAGGTCAGGCGACTGGTCCTGGTGTTGCGTAATGTGGGGACCGGCGACTTGGCTGTGCGCGCTGTCAGCCATGTCGCTTGGTTGAGTGCTCCGAACAAGGTTGTGACTTTGTCCCCAGGCAAGCAAGCCCGGGTTCTGCTCTCGCTGCGTGCGGCCGCTGTCGCCTCCGGGCGCACTAGTGAGCCTCAAGCCCTCGCAGTGGAGTCTGACGCCGGACGACAGTGGGTGGGCCTGGAGACTGACGTTGCGACGGGACCGCTACTCCAGGTTGACCCGTCGACTCACGATCTGGGCCTGATTGACAGCGATGCTGAGCAGACCTGGCACATGGTGCTCGGTAACGCGGGTCGGCAACCGCTCACCGCGCAAGTTGGCAGTCGAGTGCCTTGGCTGCGCGCACCACAGGGCGATCTGAGGTGTGCCGGCGAGAGTACAATTCGTGTCCCTATCACCCTCTTGCCATCCCGTTTACCCCGTGGAGAGCAGCGCGTCTCTGGCGCTCTAGTCATCGACAGCGACGGAGGCCAGGCGCAGATCGAAGTTCGTGCCTGGCGTGTGAGACCTGAACTGGACTTGGGCGCAAACGACATTGACCTCGGTGCCACCCTCGCGGGAGAAGTAGCAGAGCGATTCCTCTACGTCCGAAATATCGGTGAGGGCACGCTCGATGGTGTGGCTCGTACTTTGGTACCGTGGCTGCAAGTACATCCGCAACAGTTCACCTGCCCTCCACAGGAAATGGTGCAACTCACCGTCAACGTCGATACCGTGGGGTTGGCGGATGGGCTGATTGAGGTCCCGCAAGCACTCCGCATCCAGTCCAATGGCGGGAACCAGACACTCTCTTTACGTCTCCAAGTGCGCGCACCGAAGCTTGCCTTGGGCGTCTCGCAGCTCAGTTTCGGGACCGTGCCCATGGGCGAAACCCGAGAACAACAACTCATCGTGCGAAATGAGGGCTCGGCACCTCTGGACTGCACGGTCCAGTCACTGGTTGGATGGCTCACCGCGTCCGATTCCGTGATCCATTGCCAACCGGCCGGCGCGACGGACATCAAGCTCCGTGCCGACACCGGTTTTTTCAAACACGGCCAGCAGGTTGGGCCAGTCATGGCACTTCGTATGGTGTGCGGCGCCGAGATAGTGGAACTGCCGGCCAGCATCACAGTTCTGCAGCCCACTCTGCGCGTTGAGCCAGGAGAGATCGACTTTGGCTATATCGATCGATCTCAGCCCGAAACACGCACCTTGCTCATCGCTAACGATGGCACAGGCAGATTGGCATGGAATGTGCAGTCTGATGCCGTCTGGACCGAAATAACACCCCGCTCTGGTATTTGTGAGGCGGGTGAGTCGGCGATGATCACGCTTACAGCCTACGGGCTGGCACTCGAAGGGGAGAATGCCAGCGGCGTTGTGGTGGTTAATAGCGATGGCGGACGCGCCAAGATCCCGATGCACGCAGGCTTGGCAGCCCCGAACCTAGCGAGCGACACTACGCTCCTCGACCTCGGCACCAGCGTCAATCTAGCCAGTGTGAGTGGCTCTTTCCGCATCTTTAACTATGGTCTTGGTGTTTTGCGGGGCTCCATCAGTTCAGATCATACATGGCTGGTCGTTGACCGAGCCTCTTTTGAGGTACCTACCGGCCGTTCTGTGGAAATACGCGTTAGCACCGACATGGAGGAATTTCCTGCGAGCCAGAGTTACGCCAGTGGCCGGATCCTGGTGAGCAGCAATGGCGGGAACACAGACATCGAAGTTGCGCTGAACGTAGAGCTCGCTGCGGTCTTGGAGGCATCCGGTTCTGTGGTATCGCTCAGGCCCACCGATACGGGGGCCCTTGCGGGCCGCATCACTCTTGGCAATCGTGGCCTGGCGACGGGTCACGTGGAGCTAGTTGCTAGTCATCCTCAGTTGCAGCTCTCGCGCAATGTCTTTGACATCAAACCTGGCAAGAGCGTTCGTGTTGGAGTAGAATGGGCAGCGTCGGGCTTGGCTGCCGAAGCAGATATATACATCGTCGCATCCTACGCGATGCAACATATTCGCATACCTGTGGAGATAAACCAAGACAAACCAGGAACATCCGCTCTAGTTTCCCAGACTCAAAAGGAGGCCCAGCAATGAAGCTCATTATCGCCATTACCCGTGACGACAGTGCCGCCGATGTCACCGCTGCGTTGAACGAACAGAAACTGAGCGTTACTCGCATTAGCTCCACTGGCGGATTCTGGCGTCGAGGGAACGTGACGCTGTTGGTGGGTGTAAATGAGAACGATGTCGAGCGGGCACTGCAGATCATCGACGCGAACGCGGGACCCGCAATCCAGACTACACCGGAGGCCGCGCAGGGCCCTTACCCACCCCATCGCGCCACAGTCTTTTTGATCAACGTCGATTCGTTTGCCCACTACTAGCGGCTGCATTGGCCGGGATGCTCCTATCCGCCTGGGCATCCCGACCTA
>CAYQDH010000361.1:0-4188 GCA_964416075.1 uncultured Anaerolineales bacterium
GCCCAGGGCGTTCAGGTGCTCGTAGAAACCGGGCTGCGTGGCCACCTGCAAGAACCCTTGTATGGCGATCACCAGGGCCAGGTGCGCGTTGTAGGTGCCGGAGTGTAGTGCGGGCCCCACGGGCGAGCAGGTTTCCATGATCTCTCTTCTGCCCATGAACACCGAGATGGGCATCCCCCCACCGACCGCCTTGCCCAACACCGTCATGTCGGGAGTGACCGCATCGCCCAGGGCGCCGCCCAGCCGCACTCGAAAACCGGAGAGCACTTCGTCGAAAATGAGCACGATCCCCAGCTCCTGCGTCAGCGAGCGCACAGCCTGCAGGAACTCGGGCGTGGGCACCAGCCCGCCCGAGTCATAGTTGACCGGCTCCATGATCACGGCGGCCAGATCGCCCGCCTGCTCGCGCAGCGTCCTCTCCAGCACGCCCACGTCGTTAAAGGGGACGATGGTGATCAGCGCGTCGTTGGCCGGGGGAATGCCCGCGGAATCGGGCACGGCGCGCGGGCGGTCGGCGGGGCCGGCCTGGTCCAGCTTGGGCCAGTGCGAATAGCCCACCGTGTCGTTCACCCCGTGATAGTGCCCCTCACATTTGATCACGCCGAGCTTGCCCGTGTAAGCGCGGGCCACCCGCAGGGCGTGCCAGGTGGTCTCCGTGCCAGTGCAAGAGTAGCGGAGCATGTCCATGCCGGGGAAGAGCGCGAGCAACTGCTCCGCGACGGCCGTCTGCACCTCGGTCTCGTAGGCGCAGAGGATGCCCATTTCCAACGCACGCTGCACCGCCGCCACCACCGCCGGGTGTCCGTGCCCCAACAAGCTGGCCCCGTGCGACAAGCAGTAATCCAGGTAGCGATTGCCGTCCACATCCCACACCTGCGCGCCCTGGCCGCGCTGCATCATCAGCGGGTGCTTGAGCAAGGGATTCAATCGCGCCGACGCCGTCACGCCGCCCGGCAGTACCCGGCGCGCCCGCTCGTACAGCGCTTGAGTTTGGTCGAACTTGAGCTCGCTCATAGACAGTTCCTTTCGAGGGGTTGTATCATCCACCCGGCCCATGCCGGATTTGGTGCTGGCCATGCGCCACAGCATAGCCGTTTTCGCGGTCTCGCGCAAACCGCAGGGCTTTGTCCTTGTCGCAGTTATGTCATGCTGAGCGAAGCGAAGCATCTCCGTTGACTATAGCCGACACCTGTCGTTTGCGCTCAGCCCGACGGCCTCTCCAGCTTCGACAAAGCCCTGCGCAAACCGAAAACGAATCCCGTATTGACATGCGCGTTCCCTCCATGTATGCTTGGTACAGTAGTTTGAGCCAAGTCTGGCTGCCTATGGCTAGGCCGCTGGGTGGGTTGCCCACCCATGGAGGTCCGCGCTCCCGTGCTCGTTCTGCGGATTCGGCTCCTGGGCGATTTCGGTTTGACCTATGGCGAACGGCCTGTGGCAGGCGTAGATACGCCCCGGCTGCAGGCGCTACTCGCCTATTTGGTGCTGCATCGCCACGCACCCTCTTCGCGCCAACACCTCGCCTTTCTGCTCTGGCCCGACTCCAGCGAATCCCAGGCGCGCACAAACCTGCGCAACCTGCTCTTTCACCTCCGTCGCGCTCTCCAGGGGCTCGCAGCGCAGGATCAGGGCCTCGACTTCTTTAGGGCCGATGCCACGACAGTACAATGGGAGCCCAGTGCGCCCTCTACGCTCGATGTGGCCGATATGGAGCAGGCCCTCGAACAGGCGAGCGGGGCAGAGCGAGTGGGCGACCGACACGCTCTACGTGCGGGGCTGGAACGCGCAGTCGCGCTCTATGGGGGCGACTTGATGCCCAGCTGCTATGATGATTGGATCCTTCCGGAGCGCGAGCGCCTGGGCCAGCTCTTTGTCGGCGCCGCGAGCAAGCTGGTGGAGCATCTGGAGGGCCTGCGCGAGTATCCTGCCGCTATTCAGTACGCCCAGCGCCTGCTGCGCCACGATGAATTACAGGAACAGGTCTATCGCCAACTGATACGCCTGCACAGCTTGAATGGCAATCGCGCCCTGGCCTTGCGCGTGTATCACACGTGTGTCACGACCCTCGAGCGTGAGCTGGGGACCGAGCCCAGCGCAGCGACGCGGCAGCTCTACGAAAGCCTGGTCAGCCGCGAGACAGCGGTAGCTCCTCCACCTTCGCTTTCAGCGGTGCTGCCGTTCATCGGGCGCCACAGTGAATGGCAGCAACTCCAGGAGGCATGGCGCACGGCTGCGCAAGGACATCCCACCTTGGTGCTGATCGTCGGCGAAGCCGGAATCGGCAAGACTCGTTTGTCCGAGGAGCTTGTCACCTGGGCTGCTCGCCAAGGGATCGCCGCGGCCAGTGCGCGCTCCTATGCTGCAGAGGGGACGCTGGCCTACGCTCCGGTGACCAGCCTGTTGCGCTCGGACGCCCTAAGTCCCGCACGTAGCAAGCTAGATGACGTTTGGCTCAGAGAGCTATCCAGGCTCGTGCCTGAGACGCTGGCCATGCGGCCTCACCTGGAGCCTCCGAGCCCTCTGAGCGAGAGCTGGCAGCGGCAGCGCCTGTTCGACGCACTGGCTCGCGCTGTCTTGGCCCAGCAACCCTTGTTACTGGCGCTCGATGATCTGCAATGGTGCGACCGCGAAACCTTGGAGTGGCTGCGCTATCTCTTGCATCGGGAGACCAAAGCCAGGCTGATGGTTGTCGGCACGTACCGTCCCGAGGAGGTCGACGACGACCATCCCTTGCGGGCGCTAGAGTTCGCCCTGCAACGCACCGGCCAGCTGACCCCGGTCGAGCTAGGACCACTGGACCGCACCGAGACCGCGGCCCTCGCGGATAGCCTGGCGGGACGGGCGCTTGCCCCTGACGTGACGATGCGCTTGTACCGCGAGAGCGAAGGGAGCCCGCTACTCATTGTCGAGGCTCTGCGAGATAGCGTGGATGGTGAGGGTGGGCCAGCGGGCTCGGCGCTACCCAGGTCGCCCCAATCCACGGCCATGATCATCCAGCAGCGCCTCGCACGCTTGTCTCCGCCAGCCCGGGAGCTCGCCAGCCTGGCGGCAGTCATTGGCCGCGAGTTTACCTTTCCCATCTTGGCCGCCGTCAGCCGGAGCGATGAGGCGCAGCTCGTGCAGAGCCTGGATGAGCTGTGGCGGCGGCGCGTCGTGCACGAGCGCGGAGCCGATGCCTATGACTTTTGGCACGATAGGATTCGCGCGGCGGCCTACGAGGCGCTCAGTGCGGCGCGGCGCAGGCTGTTGCACCGGCAGGTGGCGGCCGCCTTGGAAGCGGCCCATGGCGATGCCCTGGATGCCGTGAGCGGGCAGATTGCCGCGCACTATAAGCAGGCCGGCTCCCCTAGCCAGGCAGCGCGCTATTATCGGCGAGCGGGAGATGTCGCGCTACGTATCTATGCCTTGGGGGAGGCCGTGGCGCACTATCAGCAGGCTCGTGAGTTGGCGCCGGTAGCCAAGCTCGACAGCGAAGAGCTGGCGCACATCTATGGCGAGTTGGGCCGCGCCTGGGAGCTGGATTCCCAGTTCGAGCGCGCCATGGCGATCTACGAGGAGATGATGCAACTGGCCATGCAGCGCAAGGACCGCGCTATGGAGCTGGACGCCGTGGTACGACGCATCTCCCTCCAGGCCAACCCCACGCGGCTCCACGACCCTGTGGCGGCGCGAGTGCCGGCCGAGCGGGCTCTCGCCCTGGCGCGAGAGCTGGGCAACCGCGCCGCGGAAGCGCGCATCCTTTGGGCGTTGCTGCATGTTTACGGCTTTAGCAACCAGATTACGCGGGCTATCGAGTGTGGACAACAGTCTCTGGCCCTGGCGAGGGAGCTGGGCTTGCGAGAGCAGATGGCCTATGCTCTCAACGACCTGGGGTTCCGCTGCTACCTCATGCTGGGTGATACCGACCACGCCCGCGATGTTTTGGTACAGGCCAGCGACCTGTGGCGAGAGCTGGATAATCGAGCGATGCTGGCGGATAGCCTCTCGGGGCTGTGCAGCGTCTGCGCCCACAGTGGCGAATACGACCTGGCCATTGGCTACTCGGAGGAAGCTTATGAGATTGCCCGCTCGATCGGCAACAAGTGGGGCCAATCCTACGCTCTGTACAGCATAGGCAGCGTGCATTGGGAGCGCGGCCACCCGCGCCGCGCTCGCCTGGGTGTGCGCCGGGCTCGGTGCCTATGATCT
>CAYQDH010000361.1:4288-5859 GCA_964416075.1 uncultured Anaerolineales bacterium
CGGCCACCCGCGCCGCGCTCGCCTGGGTGTGCGCCGGGCTCGGTGCCTATGATCTGGCCCTGGAGACGGCTCTCACCGGCCTGGCGGTCGCGAAGGACAAGCAACCCACCAGTCGACTGGGCCTGTTGGCTCATGTGGCGCGCATAGGCCTGGAGCGCGGAGAGTTGGGCCAAGCGCAGGCCGCCATCGAACAGGGCGAAGGAGATCCTTTTGCTCAAGCCCGACCCAATTCCGCAAGGTTGCTGCGCTTGGTGAGTGGCGAGCTCGCATTGCGGCGCGGAAACGCGAGGGAAGCGTTGGCCGTGGCCAATGGGTTGCTCGCTGAGCGGCGCTTGCTTTCCGCAGCGGTGCTGCTGGATGCGCTAATCTTGAGCGCAGGTGCACTACGCGCGCTGGGACAGGACGCTCAGGCGCGAGAGGTCCTGCAAGAGGCGCGGCTAGAGGCCGAACGGCTGGGATCCCGGCGCGCCTTGTGGCGCATCCTCTACGCCCTGGGCCAACTGGAAGTCGATCCCTCCCGTGCCCGCGAGCTGCGCCAGCAGGCCCAGGAGATCATCACCTATATCGCCGAGCACATCGACGCGCCTGAGCTGCGGCGTTCGTTTCTAGCGCAGCCGGGGGTACGTGCCGTTCCGTAGTGCCTCGTATCACCCGGCGAGCCCTGGAGTTAGGAGGCCTAGATGGACCCCAAGCTACGAGCAAAATTGGCGGAGACGCTTCGCGTGGGCAGCCTTGCCTATGTGCGTAACCTGGTGGCCGCCGAGCAGGCCATTCAGCGCGGGCAGTTCAACATAGCCAAAATCCTGCGCGCCGCGGCCCATGCCCAGCGCACCCTGGCCCTGACTGCCGGCCGGTTGCTGGGCGAGGAGACAAGCCCTCCAACGCTACTACAGGCCATCCTCGAGGAGGTGGGCAACGCCGTCCGCCCAACGTCGGTACAGGAAGAGCCTCCCGTTCAGGAGGTCCTGGCACGCGCCACGGTGGTGCAAGAACGGGTGGCGGAGATGATGCGCCGCTCGTTGGACAGCCTGCGCCACAACCCCGATGTCCTGGAGAGCGACGTGGCCCAGACCATGTGGGGCTGCTATGCCTGCGGGAACATCATGGCGGGCGCGCGTCCCGAGGCCTGCGACGTCTGCGGAGCGCTGCCCTGCGAACTGGAGCCCTTTGGTCCTTACTACTCGCACTCGCCGGAGCACCTGGGGCAGCTGACCCCCGCCGCCATGATTGCCATCCTGCGGACCACCCCGGGACAGGTCGCGGAGATGATCCTCGGCGTCGATGACAGCATCCTCACGCGCAAGCCATCCCCTGACGAGTGGTGCGTCAAGGAGCTGGTGGGGCACCTGATCGAGACGGATTACCTTTACCAGGGGCACGTGCGCACGATCCTCGGGGGGTCGGGGGTGGTCGAGTACCGCAACCCGCGGCTTCCCTGGGAGACGCATCTGGGCAAGGGCTATGAGGAGATGGCCGCGGCCGAGCTGGTGCAACGCTTGGAGGCCTCACATGCCGCTACCCTGGCGATCATGGTTAACCTCACGCCGGAAGAGTGGTGCCGTCTCGGGGTG
>CAYQDH010000362.1:0-5854 GCA_964416075.1 uncultured Anaerolineales bacterium
GCCTGAGCACCCCGTCCTGCTCGGGCAGGTGGTGGTCGGTAATCTGGACAAAGCTGAAGCCGCTTTCCATGCACACACCTCTCTGCGGCGGTCCTTCATGTATAGACAGCGTCTCCGTGCCGCACTGGACAACGACGCCCCCTGGAGTATACAACCAACGGTCGGTGACTGCGTATAGGATACGGCGATTCTGGGCGCGTTGCTGCTCGCATGGGGCGAGCCTGGCCCACGACCGCGGCCGTAGGGCCAAGGAGCACAAAGATGCAATTGATTCTCTCCACGATAGCGGCGGGAGGATTGGTGGGTGCCGCCGACCAGTACCTCTGCCTGATCATTATCGGCGTCATGTCCAGGCTGGGTATCATCAATCTTTCGCCCCAGATGGGTTTCATGGAATCGTGGTGGTTCCTGGGGGTGGTGGCTCTCTTTTGGGTGGTGACGGTGCTCCCCGCCTACCTGTCATCCCTCGATCCAACGATCACCAAGGTGTTCAACACCGTCGCCAACTTTCTCAGCGGCTTTGTGGTTCCCGCATCGGCGGGGCTCATCTCGCTGGCCTCTGTCGGCATCATCACCTCGTTGCATCCCGATCTCCAGGCCCTACTGGAGACTCTGCGCATCTTTACCCAGGAGGGGCGCATCGGCGCGACGGGTTGGACGATTGCCGGGGGCGGCGCGGTGACGGCGGCGGCTCTCACGGGGATGAGGTTCGTGGCCAAGCCTGCCACCACCGCGACCGTGGGCACCCTGGCCGCTCCGGCCCATGCCACCTACGAGAACACGGCCTCTGTCGTGCTGATGAGCCTGGCCTATGCCCTGGCCAAGACCAACCCCTGGCTGGTGGTGGGCCTGTTGGCAGTGATCATCGTCCTCACCGTGGTCCTCCTGGTGGTGGCCCTTCGCCAGTTGCGGCGACTGAAGCAGGGGATCGGTCGGACGCTCGCCCTGGCGCAGGCTAACCCGCGAGCGGGGCTGGCCGTGATCATCGAGTTCTTTTTCTGGGGCGTGGGCTGGCTGATGTGGGAGGGCTGGGCGCGCGGCACGGCCATGCTGCTCGCCCTGGTGCTGTGGTGGGTGGTCTTCCTGTCCATGGAAGGCCTGGTACTGACCACGCTGGCGTTACTGCCGCCGCTCGCTCCGATCGCCATGTCCGCGGCAGCAGCCGCTATGATCGCAGCATACATCTATATCGGCCTCACTTCAGCCCGTTCCCTGCTGGACATGCTTGACAAGGCGCCAGGGCCCGTCGACGCTACAAGGATCGATGGCCGGCTTGTCTGAGGCCCCAGTGTGCCAAGAACGCGCCAGACGGCGCTCACTACGAACGATGTCGTGGCCCTCACCGCCTGTAGTAGGCGCCGTCAGGCGCGTTCTTGCTCCCTGATGTGGCCAGCTTTTGGCGCGGCTACTATGTCGAGCGGCGGCTTGGCAAGCATGGGCCTCGCCCTAGAAGGGCTGCGCCTGTCTACTCGACCACAATGATCTCGTGCAGCGCCAACTCGGGCAGGCTGAGCGTGATCTCGCCCTCGTTGAAGACATAATCCAGATCGGTGCCCTCAGGCTGCAGTGTAACGCGTTGGGGCCGTTCGCCCGAGCGGATGGTCACCCGCAGTGGTCCCACGGACGGTATCTCGTCGAAAGAGTGGATCTCGGCGTCAGCATGGGGACCCGCTGTGTTCACCAAGTTGACCATCAGCCGTCCGTCCAGGCGGTTGACCGTGACGTCGACGGCGTGCGATCCCGCGACCTTTACCATGGGATAGGGGAAGAGCTCTCGGACCAGGCCGTGGATATAATCGCGCAAGCGATAGATGGCCCCCTGAGAGTAGGCCTGGCCGTAGTCGAAATACGTGGCGGCGACCCGTCCGGCGCCATAGGGAGCGATGGAGCCTGCCACTTGGGTGGGGCTTTGCGGGTCGTTCGCGGAATGGAGCATCCCCCAGGCCGTAGCGCCGGGCAACAGGGTTGCGGCCTGCACATTGGTCATCAACCCAGCCAGCTCGGTGCCCTGGGCGAGGCCAGTACTCTGGCCCAGAGTACCGGCCTGGGCCAGCCAGCGCCGTACCCCCGTCTGAATCTCGCCCTCAAACTGCACCTGCAGCTCGGTGGCAAAGAGCGCCGCCGCGCGCGGCCCGATCAGCAGCAGGTTCCCGCCGCCGCGGACGTAGGCGCGCAGCTCATCCACCATGGCCGGGTCCAGGTAATCCCACTCGGGCACGACGATCAGCGGATAATCCGCCATGCGCCCAGCCAGGTGATGCTCCATGGTAATCTCGACCGCCTCTTGCGCATCGAGCAGGCTCTGCAGCACCCCCTTGAGGGGGAGGATCTCCGGCGCGTCCCAGGAGCCGAAGAGGCGCTCTGTGTGGCGGTAGAAGGCCTTGCCGGCATAGAGCAGGGCCACCTGCGGCACGGCCTCGGCGCGATGGCACACAGCCTGGCGCTGGCGGCAGAAGCGGGCCACATCAGCCATCAGGGGCATTAGCCAGAGAGGAGGCGAGCCGTCGCGCCGCTGGTTGAAATAGGCCTGAAACCCTCCGCCCAAGGAAAGGATAATGGCGGCCTCCTGTTTGAGCTGGACAGCGCTCTTGGTGGTGCTGGCGCTCTGGCCTGTGCGGTCGGCCCAAAAGCTCCATGCCATCAGGTCCCACGGCCGCCCCTGGCGCGCCAGACAGCGCCCCTCGAAACGGGCCGCGTTGACGCTGTTGGCATAGTTGGTGTCGCCGGAGAGATAGTCGAGATCGATGGTTACCGGCTCGGGCATGGTCGAAGAAAAGGCCCAGTTGCTGGTGATCTGAAAGTGGGGGTAGCGGGCATGCAACGTATCGACATAATGTCGAACGTAGTGGCGGAACGCCTCCCGGCAGAACTCGGTGAACTCGTAAAAGTATGGGTCCTCCGGCTTTCGCGGCACCGATGTGATCCCCGTCTCTCGCCGAAAGGCTTCCAGCATGGCGGGGGAATAATCGCGCACGGTGGCCCAGCATTCGCCGTCCACCCAGACGCCGTCCATCACATAGTCCTTGGCAAGCTCGGCCAACTGGAGGATGAGCAACTCATCGACATAAGGCCCCATGACGCAGGTCTTGTCGGGGTCTGGATTGCCCTGTTCATCGATCCGCGCCCAGTCGGGGTGATGCTTGACAGCCTCCGTATCCCAAACGCCGGAATAATGTAGGTAGAGGGCCACGCCATGCTCGGCGGTGACCTCCCGCCAGACGCGCAAGGCATCCGCCACCACGCCCGGCGCCGGATAGCCCACGCGGGTCGGGTAGCTAGAGTAGCCCGGATGGCCCTTGCAGTCGCACTGGATATAGTCGGGTCGCACCTGCTCGATAAGGGAAGCGATCATCTCGGGCGTGGTGTGCGCGCCGATCTCGGCGTCATCCGCCGACGCATGAAAGTCCAAGTGGATGCCGAGAAAGCTCTCGGCGCGGGTTAGGCGAGCGGGGTAGAGCCGGGCAGCGGTCATTGGGCGCCTCCTGGGCACGGATCATCGAACGGCGATCAACTGTGCGGCAGAATCCTATGCTGCCGCCCGGCGGATGTCAACCTCAAGAGGACTCGGCCGTCCGCGCCGCAGACGGCGTCCGCAACACCTTCCAGGCCTCGATCATGGCGTCGACGTTGGCCCAGGCGCGAGGGGTATCGGCGCGCACGTTGGTCACAGGCGCGAGGATGAACCCGCCGCCGGGTGCCAGGGTGGAGATGGCCTGCCGCACCTCACACACGACGTTGTCGGGCGTGCCGGTCTCTATGGTCAGGTAGCCACACACCCCGCCCCACAGGCACATCTTGCCTGCCGTGCGTTGCTTCAGCTTGGCCAGGTCCATGGTGTGGTCCTGGGCGGGGTCGATCCCCAGGAGCACATCCACCCCCGCCTCCATCATCAGGTCCAGCAGCGGCATGGATGCACAGCTCATGAGATACCCGAACTTGGCCCCCGCCGCGTGCGCCATCTCGACGTCGCGCCGCAGGGAGGGGAGGACAAAGCGGCGGAACAGCGGCGGTGACCAGAAATCGGCATTCTCGTACCAGGCCCTTCGCACAAAGAGGTCTATCCCCTTTTCCAGGGTCAGTGCCATGCGCTCCCGATGCCAGCTCTCGATGATGGCCAACAGATTCTCCAACAAGTCGGGAGCGTCTGCCGTTAGCATCATCAGCTCCGAGATCCCCACCAGCCAGGCGGCCATCTCGGCTACCATGCCGTAGGCGGCCATCGTGAGTAGATCGTGTCGGCGCGCCAGGTGTACGGTGCGCTGCGCCCTGGTGCGAAACTCGGCGATCTCATCATCCGTGGGCGAGGCCAGGAGGTAGCTCAGCGCCTCCAGGCTGTCGCCATCCCCCGAGGACCCGGGACCGGTTATCAGGAATTTGGTCGATCGGGGGATCAAAAAGTCGTCGAGAAAGGGGATGTGGTCGCCCCAGGGCCAGTCTTCACTCTGCTCCACCGAGGTTCGCAAGACGCCCGCTGGGGTCTGGTACTCTTTATGAAGGATCGGATACCGGCTGCCGGGCTGCTCGACGCGCCACTCGCGGATGGTGACGCGAGGGTCAAAGACCGGAGACAGGACATTGATGCGCGCGATGACATCGAGCCCCAAGTCCAGCTGGCGCTGCAGGTACTCGGCCTGGTCGGTGCAGCGATCCTCCAGAATCTTGAAGGCGCTGAAGCAACAGGGCACGTGATCGGTTGGCTGGCAGGCTAGCGCTGCCAGTAGCCGCTGACGAGAGGATAGGGTCGCCGTCATAGCACTCCTTGGTCTGTCTCGAGGTCGAGCCATCGCGCGGCATCTTCAGGATCTTGGCAGTCTCTCGGGGCTGATGCCTAGGGTCTCAACTAGGTTTCTTGCCATCCATCTCTGCGAGCCGCGCGCCAGCCACGCGGTCGAACCAGGTTCCGGGGTATTCCGCCTGGATCGCCCTATAGGCCTGGATAGCCTCCGCGATATCACCACGCCGCAGCAGTTCCTCGGCGGCATCCCAGTGCACGTGGCCCACCGTAAAGGCGCGGCCGAACCTGTCAGCGATCTCTATCGCCGGGCCATAGGCAATGGGCGGGAGCCGGTCTAGGACGGGCGGGTGTGGATCGGTGAGCAGGGCGTACGTGGCGGGTCGGCGCTCGCGGAAAAGGCGGGCGCGCATATCGTCCTGGGTGTTGGCAAAATCAGCCGCCTGGCGGCCGCCCAAAGGATCGATATCGGCGATAGCTAGGGCGCCCGGCCCTCGCTCGTCCACCAGGATCTCACCCTGTGGGGAGATGATCATACTTCCGGTGTTCTTGTTCCCTCCGCCCCAGGAGACCACGATCCAAGTGAAATTCTCCACCGCGCGGGTGCGAAAGGCGGCCCGGCTCAGGTCCGGTGAGCCAAACGCCGCGCCGCCCTCGGTGGGGACAAAGATGATGTCTGCGCCGGCCAGGGCCAGGCAGCGCGCCGTCTCGGGAAAGACCATGTCGTAGCAGATGAGGATCCCTACGTTGCCCAGATCCGCCGTGGGGAACACGGGGAAACCATCCCCCGGCTGCTTGCCCTGCTCATGAAGTGGGAGCCCCACCTTATGATAGCGGCCGATCTCGTGGCCATCGCGCCCCAGAAAGAAGGCCGTGTTGCGCAGAAGGCCATCGCCTTCCAGGGTGTCGTTGCAGCAAATGAGATACATATGGTGCGAGGCTGCGGCCTGGCCCAGGCGTTGCAGCATGCGCCGGTCTGCTTCGGGCAATGCCTCGGCGCGTAGGCCAGGATGCGTCCAGGTCCACCGGGACATGGTGAGGGTGGATTCGGGAAAGGCCACGATATCGCACCCAGCCTGTCCTGCCTGGTGGACCGCCGCCACCCCAACCGCCATTACGGCC
>CAYQDH010000363.1:0-5827 GCA_964416075.1 uncultured Anaerolineales bacterium
CTGCCGGCCTCGGAGATAGAGAACGAGGTACGGGTCTCGCTGCAAGCTGTCGATCCAGAGGCCGTAGGTGGCCGTCAAGCCTCCTTGGTCAAGTGGAACCAGGGAGAGACCGATCGTCGGAATCTATTGCCCTACCTTCTGGAACAGAACGGTACGTTGGTGGAGACGCACTTTTTGGCAGGCTATACCGTGTTTTCCTATGATCTGGATCAGGAGCCCCCTGCATTGATGGAACGTGAGGTGGACGTGAGGGTGGGGCCTTTGCGCATCTTGCGAGCCACAGTCGACAACGAGGTTCCTGCGGATGAAGCGATCACGCTGGCTCTGGCTTGGCAGCTAGAAAGCGTGACCGATCGCGATTGCAAGGTGGCCTTGAGCTTGGTTGATCAGCATGGGCGAAGGTTGGCCAGCGTCGACCGGCAGATAGAGGATGGTCGTGGAGTGGGAACGAGCCAGTGGCCAGTGGGGCAAGAGGTCGTCGGGTATTACGTGCTCAACTTGCCGGGGGGTATTGCGCCTCTCAACTATGCACTCCAGGTGACGGTCTATGACGCGTCGAACCCCTCTGGCCTGGATGTGCTGGATGCCGCCGGCGCGGCCGCCGGCAAGAGCCTGGCCTTGTCAGATGTCACATTGATCCCTGGCCGTGGCCGCGTGGCCAAGAAGGTGGACCGAGAGAAGCTGGGGCTGCAGGCTGTGGCCGGCTCCTCGAGATTGGCGGATGGGCTTGAGCTGCGCGCTTTTGCCCTGGGTCGCGAACCGGTGCGTACCGGCGAAAAGCTATCGGTATCGTTGGAATGGCACAGCACCGCCGCGGACTTGGCCGATTACCGGCCCGTCCTGCGGTTGGTGCGCGATGGTCTGACCCTGGCCGAAGAAGAGCAGGCGCCCGCCTATGGCCGCTATCCCACCAGCTGGTGGGGACAGGACGAAACCGTCGTCGATTTCCGCGACTTGGTTATTCCGTCCGACATCGAAAGCGGCGCGGCGGAGATTCAGATCGCCGTCCCAGGTGAGGTCCCCATCTCTTTGAAGCAGATCTATGTGGAGAGGGTGACTCGCTCTTTCGCGCCGCCCCAGCCTCAAGTGGAGATATCTATGTCGTTGGGTGATGTGACGGAACTGGTGGGCTATGACCTCAGCGGAACGGATCTGCAGGCGGGCGCGTCCCTTACCGTGACGTTGTACTGGCGCGCCCTCGGCTCCACGACGGCTCCCCATGTGGTGTTCGTGCACTTGCTCAATGAGACTGGGCAGGTCATCGCCCAGCATGATGGCCCTCCCGCCGGTGGAGAGCGCCCTACCACAGGATGGGTGGAGCAAGAGTATGTTACCGACGTCCATACTTTACAGTGGCTGACGAGCGACGGCAGGCCGCAGGCCGATGGCCAGGAGTCCGCCATGCTCGAGGTGGGCTTGTATGATCCCACCAACGGTGAGCGATTGAACGCCCCATCCGGTGATTCGCGCTTGCTACTGCCAAGCAGTATAATGATCCGCTAGTGACAAGCGCTGGACTACAGCGCCATGTTAACGATGGAGCACCATGTCACAACGCCAAGGCCAGGTTGGCCCAGGCCAAGATGGTCTGGGCCCCCGGAACATCCCCGGCCCTCTCATCGCTATACTAATCGCTTTTGCGGGCTTGTGCCTGGTCTATGGCTTCACAGTGCCGTTGGGCGAAGCCCCTGACGAGTTGGCGCACTATCGCTATGTCCGTTACATCGATCAGCTGGGCCGCCCTCCCCTTACGGCAGAGGATCGGCTGAACTCGGGCTACAAAGGCCACGAGCCGCCTCTCTACTACCTGCTCCTCCATGGGGTCACACGCCCCCTGCACATCGCGCAACAGCCATTGCTCAAGATGCTGGATCCCGATCGACAACCCCGGCACAGCATCGCCTCGGAGGTGATGCTATGGAACGCTGTGTTGCATACCGCCGATGAAGCCTTTCCCTGGCAGGGCACCAGCCTGGCCTGGCATCTGATGCGTCTCTTATCGGTCCCCTTGGGGATGGTCACCATCCTGTGCACTTATAGCGTCGTCCGCCAAGTCGCGCCCGCGCGACCAAGGTTGGCCGTATTGGCTGCGGGGCTAAACGCATTTGTGCCGCAGTTTATCTACATCAGTGCCGTGTTGAACAATGACAACCTGGCGGTACCCCTTTCGGTCGTCAGCCTGTGGATCCTGGTGCGCATGGCAGGCGGCGATCTGCGCTGGCGCTGGTTCATCCTTTTGGGTGTGGTGGTAGGGCTGGCTCGCATCACCAAATTCTACACCCTGATCCTGGTGCCCATCCTCTGGCTGGCCCTGCTGATCCTGGCCTGGCGCTTAGGGCGCTGGAGACGGTGTCTGTTGGGTGGGTTGCTGGTGATGGCCCTTATCCTGGCGATCTCCGCCCCCTGGATCATGGTGGTGCAGCCTGATGACCCGGCCATCGCCCCCAAGGGTGCGTTGGGCTTTGCCCTCAAAATGCTGGATATCCTGCACACCGACCGCATTCTGCGTTCTAGCGGCATGAGCGCAACCGGCGAAGGCGGGCTGGCCGCCGGGTTAACCATGGTGCTCTCGTTCTTCCGCCTGGAACCGCGCCGCTGGGCCGAGCTATTGTTCAAGTCGTTCTGGGGTTACTACGGCCCCATGACCATTGAGGCGCCCGCCTGGTTTTACGCCGTTACCCTGGCCCTCGTACTCATCGCCTTGCTGGGAATGGGCCGCACGCTGTGGCTATCAGCCAGGCACAAGCAACCTGGGGCCCTGCGCCAGCAGAGCGGCCTGATGCTATTCGTACTGCTCTTGCAGGCCTCGGCCTTTGTCTTGTTGGAGGCCCTGTTCTATACCATCATGCGGCGCTTGCCCGATACGGCGCAGGGCCGTCATCTCTATTCGGCCATGCCGGCCTGGATGTTTCTCCTGGCCCTGGGCATCGCGGGCTGGCTGCCTTTCTATGCAAGCCATGCGGCCCGCGACGCCACAAAGGTGGCGGGCTCACAATGGGTGGGCCTAATCCTGCCGGGCATCCTGTGTGGGTTGAGCATCTATGCACTGCCCGCCGTCGTTCTGGCGTCCTATGAGCCCGCTCTGCCGGTGCGCACCTCTCTGCCGCAAAGGTGGCGCCCCACCGTCATGGTGGGGCGATCCTCTGCGCCGGGCATCGACCTGGTTGGTTATGGGCCAGCGGGCTTGCGAGGGGCCGCGGGACAAGAGGTGACTATGCAGATGGTGTGGCAGCCCAGCGAAGCGATTCGGGGCGAATATGCTTTGCGCATCGCGGCGGTCGACGAGCAAAACCGGGCCTATACTCTCTATGTGGCTCAGCCGCTCAATGGGCGTTGGCCCACCCGGGCCTGGGATCCGCAGGACTATGTCTTGGATAGCCCTACCTTCACGATCCCGGCAGGCTTGGCTGAGGGGCGCTACCGGCTGCGCTGCGCTTGGCTCAATGACGCGAATGAAACAACAGGGACAGAGTTGGATGCCGGCACTCTGGAGGTTTTGCCCGCGATGGCCCAGGGCCCAATGGCCGAAAGGCTAGTCATCGAGGGAGTCACGGAGGGGATCGTATCCTATCGTCAGTCTATCGTGGCCAGTGAGGCGATGTCGGCCCGGACAATGCCAGAGGTCCCGCCAGCCCGCCAGCTCGTTGGGCTCGACGGCGAGAGGTGGCTGCCTGTGACCCAGCAGCTATTCTGGGCCAAGGACGGCCCTGGCCAAGATGGCCACGGCACCCTATTAAGCTTTTACCTGGTGACGGGCCGAGTCAAGCCAGGGCGCTACCATCTCGAAGGTCCCCAGGTATCCACGCATTCTAGTCAGGAGGCGCAGAGCACGATCGAGGTGCGAGCCCGTGCGCGGACATTCGCCCTGCCCCAAGACGTTCCTGGCCAAGGATATACGCCCCTGACCGCTTCGCTGGGTGAGCAGATCGAGTTGCTGGGGTATCGCATTGAAGGAGCGACCTGGCCTGAGGAGGCGCATCCTGTCCTGGGCCAGCATTATGCTGTCCTGCGGCCCGGACAGACTCTGAACCTGCTCCTGGCCTGGCGGGCGACCGATTGGGCGCCACGCAGCTATACCGTATTTACACATTTGCTCGATGAGCGTAAAATCGTTCGCGCTCAACACGATCAGGTACCGCGATTCGACTATGCTACACTATTTTGGGTGCCTGGCGAGGTGGTGACCGACTTGTATCACTTGACTTTACCTTCCGACGCCCCAGCAGGTATCTACGAGATCGAGCTGGGGATGTACGAGCGCCTGAACGGTGATCGCCTGGTGGTTCGCCAGCTCGATGGGACAAGCAATACCAGCGTGGTGTTGCCGCCGCTCCTTGTGTCGGCCGCCCCGGCGACGGATGAGTGAGCGTAGATTGTGGTGAACAAGATCATTTCGTCCTTGACAAATAAACGGCTCCCCGAAGGAGTGGGGCCTTGGCTACGCCACCATGCGTTCATGGTGGCTATTGCGTTGGCCTTCGTAGTGGTTGGGTCGCGCTATGTTCTGGGCACGCCGACATTCGAGACCCCCGACGAACCCTGGCATTATGAGTATGTGAGGAATTTGGCCGAGGGTAGGGGATTGCCGCCTCTGGCTGTCTCAACGGATGAATGGGAGCAGGGAGAAGCGCACCAGCCGCCGCTCTATTATGCTCTGGGCGCCCTGCTTACGTTGGGAGCCGAGAACGAAACCGCAAAGGACTGGTACATCCGCAACCCCTATGCCGCCCTGGGCCAGCCGCGTGCTGTAGGAAACAAGAATGCCGTCCTCCACCTGGGAGAGCTCTCTCCGCCCATGGATGTCGTGCGCGACGTGCGGCGGCTGCGCTGGTTTTCGCTCGTCTGTTCATTGTTCACCGTCATCCTAACCTATGGTATCTCTTTGCAGATTGCCCCGCAGCGGCGAGCATTAGCCCTGGGAAGTGCCGCCCTGGTGGCATTCAACCCCCAGTTACTGTTCATCAGCGCCAGTGCCAGCAATGATGCGCTCATCACCGCCTTGTCTACGCTGGTAGTCTGGCAGAGCTGTCGCATAGCCAATGGGCAGGTCGATGACTCTCGCGACGCCCTCTGGCTAGGGCTTGGCGTGGGCCTCGCCTCGCTGACCAAGCTGAGTGGCTTGGCCCTCGTTCCGTTGGCATGCCTGGCTCTAGTGGCCCGGGCACACCGGCGAGGATTCCAAGACCTCGCGTCGAACCTCTGGCGCCCGCTGGCTATCACTCTGGGCACTGTCGCCATCATCGCCGGTTGGTGGTATGTGCGTAATACCCTCGTCTACCAGGATCCCTTGGGTATGAGGGCCATGACGGCAGCCTTTAGCATCCGCGAGGAGGCTTTGTCGCTACGCCAGGCCATGCGTCTTCTAACAGATGCCCTGGTGTCATACTGGGGCGTTTTTGGTTGGATGAACGTGCTGGCGGATGAGCTCTATTACACGCTCGTTCGCATGTTCACGATCCTGGGGGTCATTGGCTTGAGCCTGTTTCTGGCTCGTTTTCGCTGGCGACGCAAGCGAGTCGAGAACTATCGTTGGCGGCCGGCAAGCTTGCTGGTGATCTGGGCCATACTGACGAGCGTCTCTCTCTTGCGCTGGGTGCAATTGATTACGGGCCCCCAGGGCCGGTTGCTGTTCCCGGCGATATCTGCGATCTCGTTCTTTATCTGTCTCGGCGTTACTGCCTGGGTGCCGGAGCGCTTTCGCGCCCTGCTGACTGGCGCCTTTTCCCTGGCCCTGCTGTTTGTAGCCATCTTGGCGCCTATTCGTTATATTGCGCCGGCCTATCGGTTGCCACAGAAAATGGCGCTGGAGGATGTGCCTGAGGGGATT
>CAYQDH010000364.1:0-5825 GCA_964416075.1 uncultured Anaerolineales bacterium
CAGCACAAACGGGCGTTCCGCCTCATCCAACCCAACCCGCATGGGAAGGACGCGGCCTACTTACCCGATCGCCTTATCCCACAACCTACAGCTGCGTGCAGAAGCGATGGATGATCTCGTGCAGTATCTCTAACGAAAAGGGCACGTTCTCCAGCCACAGGCGCTCGTCGTTGGCGTGTGCCCCTGCCTCTTCTATCCCCTCGGGCAAGAGTTTCATGGGCACGAAGCCGTAGACCGGCACTCCCATGGGGACAACGTGCCGGGCATCGGTAGCGCCCGCACATTGCCAGGGGATCACCGCGGCCCCCTGGCACCGCTCCGCGATAACTTGGCGAATGGTATCGACCATGGCACCCTGCGCCGGAGATTCCAGCCCGGGGGCGTACTGGCGCCGGTAGACCTCGATCTCTACCTCGCTCCCTACCCGTTGTCGCAGTAGGTCGAGAAATCCCTGGCGATTCTGGTCGGGCAATATCCGTCCATCGACATAGGCTTCCGCCATGGGGGGGATGACGTTGATGCTGCGCGGATCGCCAGCCCGCAGGCCGGTGACCGATGCCGTATCATAAAAGAGGGGCCTGGTGCGCTCGACATCTCGCTCCTGCAACCCTGCCAGTCTCAACGCTTCCTCGATGTTCCCACCATCCAACAACAGGCCCGCTCGCTCACCGGCGCCATCTCCTTGTTCAGCGGCGATGGCTGTAATAGCCTCGCGCATCGTGGGGATGGCCCGGCCACGCATATATCCGTCGCCCAGGTTGTTTAGGGCTCGAGCAAGCTTGACAGTGGCGATATCCGAACGAGGACGCGACCCGTGTCCTCCCTTGGCTTGCGCCGTCCAGACGGTGCGGCAGACCCCCTTTTCCGCCGTCTGGCAGGTGTAATAAACCCGGCTGCCGATGCGCACCGCGTTTCCACCCCCTTCGTTCAAGGCGCAAGCCGCATCGAACAAGTCGGGCCTATTGCGTGCCAGCCATCCCATGCCCATTTGGCCGCCCTGTTCTTCGTCTGCCGTGGCCAGCAACAAGACGTCTCGCTTGAGACTCTCTTTGTGGGGCGCCAGCGCCAGCATGGCCACTGCGCAGGCAGCGATCATATTCTTCATATCCGTAGCCCCGCGGCCCCAAACGCACCCGTCGGCGATCTCGGCGCCAAAGGGAGGGTGTGTCCACTCGCCAGCAGTGGCCTTGACTACGTCCAGGTGGCCCATCAGCATGAGAGGTTTCCCTGTGGGGCCAGAGCCCCGCAAGCGAGCCACCAGGTTACCCCGCCCGGGCGCGGATTCCAGCACCTGCACCTCGACGCCCGACGGCTCGAGCAGGCGGGCCAGGTAATTTGCGGCCTCCGTCTCGTTTCCAGGCGGATTGGTGGTATCGATGCGAATCAGGTCTCGCAGAACATCGATGGCTTGCTGTTTGAGCCGTTCATCGGGTCGTAACATCTCTCCTCCCGAGCTACCCAAAATATAGGCCCGGCCAGCCTTTCCGAGGTTGGCCGGGCCCGACTTGATTGATGCAACATGCTCTCGTATCGCCGCCATCTCTACGCTAGAGCAGTGCGCCCGCCACCTTGCGAATCGCCTCTACCACGGTATCTGCGTCGGCGAGCGTGAAATATTGGTCGATGAACATCATCACCGCGCGCCCCAGGTAACCCAGCGACTGCGGACACTGGTCGGGGGAGTAGCCCTTGACCTCACCTTTGTAAAAGGGGCTCTTCCAGGGCGCCCGCCGGTCTTCCGCCAGGCCACTCATCATGAATGGCCAGTTGGCATAGATGTGACGATCGGGGATGGTGTTGTCATAGATGGTGCCGCAACGGACGTTCTCCGCATTCAGCGCGGCGGCGAAACGCCGGGCCATGTCCGGATTTGCCGCAAAGAAGGCGAAGGTAATGCCACAGTCGCCCTGTGGGTCGGGCACATCCTGCAAGGTGATCCCCTTGAGATCCTTGACGCCCTCCACAATACGCGACTTGACGGCGCGGAACTGGGTCAGCAGCGAATCCAGGCGGTCGATCTGGGCCACGAAAACCGCCGCCGCCAACTCGGACAGCCGGTACTGCTCCCCCGAGATCACAAAGTCGTAATTCCGTGTGCCGGCCCCTTCCCAGAAGCGCATGGCGCAATCGTGCTGCATGCGCGCGCGGTCCTGGATCGTCTCGTCGTTGGTGACGATGAGGCCGCCCTCGCCGGAGGTGATAATCTTGTATTGCTGAAAGCTAAAGCAGGCCACCTGGCCAAAGGAGCCCAGGAGCTTGCCCTTGTAGCTGCCACCGTTCGCCTGGGCCACGTCCTCCACCACGGTGATGTTGTGCTTGTTGGCCACGGCCATGATCTCGTCCATGCGCGCCGCGATGCCACGCATGTGCACGGGGATGATCGCCTTGGTGTATGGGGTGATCTTTTTCTCCAGGTCCACGGGGTCCATGTTGAGCGAGGCATCGACCTCAGCGATGACCGGCACCGCACCCGCGGCGATGACCGCGGCAGCGGTAGCCACATAGGTGTGGGCGGGGATGATCACTTCGTCTCCCGGGCCGGCATTGACCCCGAACATGGCGCAGATCAGTGCGGCCGTGCCCCCGTTCAACGCCAATGCGTATTTGCGATCCAGCCGCTGGCGGTACCAGGCCTCGATCTTGGCCGACTCGGACTCGGCTTCGCCTTCGGCCAAGAAGCGAAAGAGGCGCTTTTTCTTCAATACATTCAGAACGGACTCGACTTCCTGCTCGTCGATCGCTGCGGACCCATGAAAGCCACCACGCAGCGGCTTGGGCCTTACCGGGGTTCCCCCATCAATAGCCAGTTTCACCACCATGAACATATCCTCCCTGTAATATACGATGCAAAGGTGTTGTAACGATGTGCATGATCAGGCGTGCAAGACCGCTACGATCGCCGCGATGTGTTCCGGTCCCGTGCCGCAGCAGCCCCCCACCACTCGCGCTCCCAGCGTCACGAAATCGCGCACCTTGGTGGCCATCTGCTCCGGTGTCACATCCCAAGTCGTCTTGGCCCCCTCGCTCACCTGCGGGATGCCGGCGTTAGCCTGGGCGATCAGTGGCAGTGTCGTGGCTGTGCGCATCCCTTCCAAGGCCACGGATACCGCCTCGGGGCCCGCGCCACAGTTGGCGCCCACCGCGTCGCCACCGGCTGCCTGCACGCGGGCTGCCGCATCCGCGGGGCGCAGGCCCATCATGGTGCGTCCCCGCTGGTCAAAGGCAAAGGTGCAGAACACCGGCAGCGAGGTGTGCTTCTTGGCCGCGTCGATGATGCAGGTGGCCTCTTCGATGTCGTGCTGGGTCTCGACAAAGATCAGATCGGCGCCGGCTTGCTCCAGAGCCGCCACCTGTTCGGCGTAGACCTCCTCGGCCAAAGCAGGCGATAGTTCGCCATAGGGCTCCATGAGTTGGCCGGTAGGCCCCACGGATGCTGCTACCCAGGCTCGTTCGCCGACTGCCTCACGCGCCAGACGAACCCCCTTCTGAGAAAGCTCCACGCTACGCGCAGCCAGCCCCGCTCCGGCCAGGCGGATGCGGTTGCCGCCAAAGGTGTTCGCGGTGATGATCTGCGAGCCTGCGGCAACGTAGGCGCGGTGAATCTCCAGAATGATCTCGGGCCGGTCGGCATTCCACAACTCGGGCATCACCCCAGGTGGGATATTGTAACGCTGCAGCATGGTACCCATGGCCCCATCGCAGATCAATACGTCGCCTCGTTTGAGCGATTCAAGAATATCGAGCACGAATCCTCCGGGAACTAGAATTGTACATAGCCGGGACCGGCTACTTGCCCACGATGACCACAGCTCAAGGGGAAGCGGGGGTCGAGGTCCACGAGGGCGTTGCCGGCCGCACTCGCGTCGGACGGCGCAAGGTTGGCCGCGGCGTTGGCCCTTCCGTAGGCTGCAAGGTTGGCGTGGGCGTGGATGTAGCCGTCACCGTAGGCTGAGCGGTTGCGGTCGCAGGCGCGGTCCAAGTTGGCGCCACAGTCGGCGGCGCCACAGTCGGCGGCGCCACAGTCGGGGTGGCGGTGGGCGGCAAGGGGCTCTGCGTGGCCGAGGGGGACGCAGAGGGCGTGTTTGTGGGCGGCGCCACGGTCGGCGCCTCCGTAGCGACCGCTATCGTAGGCGTGACCGGCCATGGCGTGGGTGACGTGGCCACCTCGGGCGCCTCTGTGCCCACGACCTCTGTCTGCAAAGGAGCGGGCACCGTGATCGTCGCCGTGGTCGAACGGCTGACCTCGCTGGTGGGCAGCAAGACGGTGATCGCGGTGGGGGTGAGGCCGGAGGCAGCGTCCCCGGCGCCCGTCGTTTCCCCAGATGGTGTGGCTACATAAATGCCGGCCCTGGTCAATAACTCGGCGATCACATCCCGGCCTTCTCGGCTGACCACGACAAGGTTGCGAGTGAGTGCAGCCAAGAAAAGGGAAAAGGAAACAATGAGCAGCAAGACACCCAGCCAGGTGACGAGTCTGCGCCGGTTTTCGTCGGGTGGCGACATGTGGCTCATGCTGCGATTTCCTTCTTCCCCTATTCGAACAACTCCAAGTTCACCAGTGGCACGAACACCTTTTGCCCACTGGGAAGCCGCACCTCCGCCCCGTCAGCCCAGGTGCCTAGCCAGGTCTCTTGGGGCATCGGAGGCAGAGACATAACCTGGCCCACGAGGCCGAGATAGGGAGAGCGCGTTAACCTCACTCGTGATCCCACCTCGAGAGGCTGCACCGCCGCAAAGGGCGCGATGTCTGTGCCGGCCTTGGTCTGCAGCGGGATGATCACTTGCGGCGCGTCGCGCCCACTGGCCCCCGGACCGACGACCACAGCGGGACGCCCGTGGTAGGTGCGCAAAAGATCAAAGATGGGCTGGGCCATGGCCACCCGCCCCATCCCCTCCGTGAGCACGATGGGCAGCGCGAGGCTCTCGCAGATCGGCTTCAGATGCGGCGCAAGGCTTCCCAGGACCAGCCCGCTCAGGCGAAAGTGACTGGCGCGGTAAAGCACCCGCGCATCTTCCACCCTGCCGCCCACGAGAATCGTCCCACGGTAACGAAAACTGACCCTCTCCCAGGGCAATGGTTCATCGGGCATCCCCGCAGCCATGATGAGCATCCCCTCGCGGCCCATGCCGCTGCCCCAGATGCCCCGTACCAAGGCCCCCGTGGTGCGGATGGCCACGCCCCGGTGGGGGTACTGATCCACGATCTCACCCGGCACGTCGGCCAGCAGGGGAACTATCTGCGGCTCTTGCCGCAAAAAGATGCGTCCCTCCGCGATACCTACAACAGTGCCCGCGGTGGGTGTCCTCACTCGCTTGTAGGGCATCCATAACCAGCGCGCGCTAGCCAACACCGTGCCCGCATTAACGGCTTGCCCTTCTGAGACGTGCAGGTAGCGGCGCACCGACCCCAGGCTCACATTCAGCGCGCGGGCCAAGTCGATGCTCTCTATATCGCCCAACACAGAGGCCCGCGCTACGACATCCTGAGCGTGTACGCGGTCGCCAACATGCACCAACACCTCTCCCGGCAAGGGCAGGAGGCGTTGATGAATCACCTGGGTCAGAGGTGAGAATCGAGTCTCAAGATGGCCGCTGTACATCGCCCCCCAGATTCCTCAACCATTCCTGCCGCTTGAGCCTGCGGTAACGCTCGTCCTGCGGCAGGGTCAAGGGTCGACCACGGGTGTCGATGACTAGACCGAGATTTCCTCCGCGAACGCGAGCTTTTCCCCCGGCCCCTCTCTGCCCCAGGCCCACGTCGAAGGACCGGCTGGGACGCACCTCGATCGATACCTCCTCGTCGGCGCTCAGAGGGACGCACTGTA
>CAYQDH010000365.1:0-5816 GCA_964416075.1 uncultured Anaerolineales bacterium
GGCTAGATGGGAGACCTGCGCAAGCCTTTTTTCATTGCCGCGTTGGTTCTGATAGCCATCGTGGTGCTCTTGGAGATTGGGGCCACGGCCGTGCTCAAGAGCGCCCCTTCTCAGCCTGCAGCCATCTCTAGTCTGCTGCCTCCGCCCGGCGATCCGAGCGGTGACGAGATGCGCGAGGCGCTACAGAGCACGGAGCTCCCGACGGGGATGCAGCGGCCTGGTTTGGCGATCTCTTACCTGGCCCTGGTGGATGGGTTGCTCCTCTTTACCGTAGCCCTGATGGGTGTCAGCCTGATCATCGGCGAGCGCCTGCATGCCAGGGTACAGGGATGCGCCACGTTGATCATCTCGCTCCTTGTTTTGGTGGGTGCGATCTTGCTGATCATCGCGGCGTTGATCGCTGTGATATTTATGCTCTCGCTGCTTTTGGCCACTCCCTTTGGTACGTTGGCTTATCTAGCCATCTTTGGCTTTTTCAACCGTGCGGGAGCCAACGCTGCACTGGGCCTGTTGATGGGACTGAAAGTGGCTTTTGCCGTGGTTCTGATCCTCGCGCAGCAGCGGTTTCTCCAGAACCGGGGATTACTGCTCCTGATCATCACCGCGCTTTTGGCGAACGTGATCATCAGCTTCTTGCATGGGCTGGTACCCAGTTTTCTGGTCAGCATCACCGATGGCGTCGCCGCTATCGTGGTGGGGATTCTCGCGGCCATCTGGGCGATCGTGTTCTTGATCGGGTCCATTCCCGCCGTGATTCGAGCTCTGCGCCCCGACCGCATCTGATAGACAGGGGTCCTTACCGGGCCGTAATGCGACACTGGCCACCGGAGCCAGGCTGTAGACACGTCACCGTGAGCGCTCCGCCATCGCGGAAGAACTGCACGTCCTTCTCTCTCTTACCCTCTCCTGGCTCGAGCTTGATGTCGCTGCTCAGGTCACTATCGCCATAAAGCTCCACATGCAAGTTCACAGAGGAACCCTGCTGTAACCCAAGGGTGATCTCGCGCACATTGGCGCGAGAATCCTTGATGGCGAACTGGCAACTTCGCCCTTGCGCTAACACCAGAGCTCCCTGGCGCATTTGGGACAGGCATTCCGAGGGGAAAGATGCCTGGATATCCTGTGATGCGAGCCGTTGCTTCTTGACAAGGAGTTTCCCTATCTGCTCGGGCCATCCCTTGGTTGCACTCGTGATAGAGCCACCTTTACGGCCGCCTCCCACGAGCATCCCAACGACCATCAGCGCCACCAGGACGACGAGCACCACGATAAAGACTTTCACTCTAGATGCCTCTCCCAAGACGGAGTGATAGCGCAAAGCCAGTCACAGTGGGGCGCATGCCCGCCTTCACAGATACGGGCGGCCCCGCCCCCGACTCGATGATTTTACGCTAACGATAAGATATTTCCAGGCGCGGGCGAAACTGCGGCGCGGTACCCTCGCGACTTGTGAAGGTTCGTGATCCTGACGCCCCACTGACTGCCCCGCTTAGGGTCAGGGCCAAGCCCGAGTTTTGGCTTGGGTCTGCTGCCATGTTCCTGACCAAGGCGGTGACATCCCATTCGATCCACGTCGGCACAGCCGCCGGGCTTACGACGCGGACAACTTGGCCGGCTGACTGCACCGATGGCTTGGTGCGATCATCTTCGGACCAGCGTGAGATGACACGCTGAACCGTGACGCGTAGATTGCCCTCTTTCTGATCTTCCAGGTTCATCCCCAAGGTCGCTTTCTCGATGCCTGCGCCTGCGGGGATGGCGTCCAGCGGAAAGTGCAGGACCACCAGGCCAGGGCCACGCGGACGAAGAATCAACTCCTTCCCCGTGCCCGCACTTGCTCCGTTCCAGAGCACCAGCCTGCGTCCATGGCCAAAGTCGGGCACCTGGCCAACGATATACAGTGTGCCATTAGGGTCCCAATAGGTATCTGCGTCGGCCACAACGCTGATGGTCTTGAGAGGCGCCTGTCCTTTGGATTCCACCAGGTTTACGGGCGAGCCACGGGCCACGAGTTGGCCCTCGGCCGGATCGGCGCGGAGGATCTTCCCTGCTTCGAGCGTGCTGAATTCCTGTGTCGTGGTCCCCACCGCCAAGCCAGCCTGCACGATCTTGAGCTTGGCATCGGCGGTGGCGAGGCCGGCCACCTGGGGCACCTCGGCATTGGCCGGCCCAGTGGAAACGAGCAACACCACGTCAGAGCCACGCCGGATTGGGGTGTCCTCGGGGGGCTCCGAGCGAACCACCTGGCCTGAAGGTACGGTGTCGTCCGGCACCTCATCCACACGAGAGAGCTGTAGCCGTGCACCGTTAAGCGCTGCGATGGCCTCGCTGACGGACATGCCACGCACCGTCGGGATCGCCACGTTGCGAGGCCAGAGAACAAAGGCAAGGACCCCCAACACGATTACCGCGCCTGCGATGGCCAGGATCAGCCAGGGGAAGCGCTTGGGTCGAGGCACGACTGCCGGCACCTGAAACGTAACGCTGGGGCCTTGGCTGTACAGCTCGTCCGGGTTCTCTACCCCTACCATGTCCAGGCGAAAGACATAGGATCCGGCGGGCGCGTCCGCGGGAACCGCAATCTGGACCGAGTACTGCTCAGTGCCCGCGGTCGGAAAGTCGCGTTCTGCCACTCCCCTGATCTGCAGCCACGGCTCTGCAACGGAATTCTCGGATATTAGGAGTGGGCGTCCGCGCAAGAGCCGACCACTGATATTCGAGACGGTAAACGATGCCTCCCCTCGGCGCTCTGCTTGGAGAAGGATGGTGTTTGTGGGTGCTGTTATTGCAAATGGATTGGGCATAAATCAACCTCCCCGATTAGGCCAATATCAGACTCTAGGGCTGCCATGCAGGGTGCCCGTTCTCCCCTGGCACGTTAGCCAAGAGTTCCTGCTGCGACCCGTCTGCGTTCATCCAATAGATCTGCGCCTTATTGTCGCGGTTGGAAACATAGGCTATATGCTGACCATCCGGTGACCAGGCGGGGTCACGGTCATCGCCAGGGCGTTGGGTCAGTGGTGTTTGCTCCCTACCATCGGCGCGCATCACCCAGATGTCCGCGCCATCGTCCAAGTTGGACGTGAAGGCCAAGCGAGTTCCATCGGGAGACCACACCGGGTCCATATCGTCGAACGAGTTGCTGGTCAGGCGGGTCTGTGCGGCGCCGTCGGCCTTCATCACATAGATCTCAAAGAAGCCCCCATCGGCGTTGGACATGTAGGCAATACTGCCACCGTCCGGAGACCATACGGGCGCATAGTTGAACGCGGTATTTTGTACCAAGGGTCTGACGCCCGTGCCATCCGCGTTCATGACCACGATCTCTTGCCGGCTGGCGTCCGGGGCCGAGACAAAGAGGATGCGTTGGCCATCCGGCGACCATTGGGGCTCAAACTCGTCGATGGGACTATTGGTCAGGCGCCTCTGTCCTGACCCGTCAGCATTCATCACATAGATTTCGTGGTTCCCGTCTCGATTGGAGACAAAGGCGATTTTCCGGCCGTCGGCAGACCAACTGGGCATGGTGTCACTGACCTGGTTATTAGTCAAGTTCACGAACTGGGAGCCATCGACGCCAACAACTAGGATTTCTTCTCGCTGATCGCCCTGGCCTTGAGACGAGACAAAGGCGATCTTGCGTCCGTCTGGAGACCATGTCGGGTTCCCAACCAGCGAACTCTCCAGAGAGCCCTGAAATAGAGCAACTGGTGGTGAACGATCGCTCCCCACCACATATAGAGTAAATCTGCGCTCTACACCTGACTGGAAAATCACACGTCCTCCGCCACCACCCACAGGCGTCGGCGCTCGAAGCGGTGTGGGCGTTGGCGTTGCGGCTGGGATGGGCGTTGGCGGGCGAAGCGGGTCAGGATCCTGAGGATCGGCCAGGCCATCATCATCGGTGTCGACTCGCAGGGGATCCGAACCCTGGCCCACCTCAAAGCCATCGCGTAATCCATCGCCGTCAGTGTCGGGATTCCGTGGATCTGTGCCGAGTGACCCTTCTTCACCATCTGCCAGACCATCCCCGTCGCTATCCCGCTTCTGCGGCGAGGTACCTGATCGGATCTCCTGGCCATTACGCAGGCCATCGCCGTCGCTATCCAGCCGAGACCAGATGACCGCGCCGCCCACGACGAGCAACAATGCGGCGCCCACGATGATGATCCACCAGGGAAAGGGCTTGTGCACGGGCGCAGTGGCGACATCGAAAGCCACCGTGGGCCCCTGGCTGAAGAGTTCATCGGGGTTCTCTACGCCCACCATATCGAGATGGAAGCGATAGCTGCCCCCGGGTGCGCTGCGGGGCACGACAATCTGCACGCGATATTGCTGCGTGCTGGCAATGGGCAAGTCACGCTCGTTATCTCCGACGATAGAGACCCAGGCTTGCGCGACAGGATCGCCCACCATCGTCAGGATAGCCCGGCCACGAAGGGGACGGCCGCTAGCATTGGATACGGTATATGTGGCTTCGCCGCGTCGATTTCCATCCAAGACGACGCTATTCGTGGCTACCGTGATGTCGAACGGGTTACCCATCTGGCCTCCGCTCCCCCAGGCCTCCGTATGTCGTACATCATTCCGGAAAAGCAAGGGATTTCCGCTCATACTAATCTACATTTCGCACGCTCACCAAGATAACGGGTTTCCGGGAGTCTATCATTCGGAACTCTTGTCGTAGCGTGCGATCGGGGCATGTCAGGTGTCGAACCGTAGCTCGTACGTCACATAGGCGGGCTTTTCCATCTCCAAGATTTGCTCGATGAGCCGCTGGTACGATTTTGCCGGGGCGGGCGCGCAGACCAGAAGATGAAAGGGTCTAGCAGATCCAGTGGGGCTCACCGCCGTCTCATCGATCTCGAACCCCTTTATGCCCGTGGCCGTCTCCAGCAAGCCGAGCAGACCCCGGCGCGTGCCCCGCCACTGCCATAGTTGAGCCGCGGCACTGATCAGGTCTCGTAATCGCCCCAGACCTGGGGGAAAAGGAGTAGAGACCTCGGGGAGCGAGACACTGTCCGAGCGCCCGAATGCCGGTGCTTCGGTCAGGAAGCGTCCCAGATCCACCCAATGCGCCAGATAGGGAACGAAATGGTCGGGCGACTGGTAGGGGTCAAGAAATGTGGCTAGATTGTCCAGTATCTCCTCGGAAGGGGCATGTAGGCTCTCCATGGCATCCAGAAGGGCAGCCAGCGGAGAGCCCGGATAGGCCGTATGCCGCAGGATAGAAGGAAGCAGTTGCTCAATCTCGTTCCGCTTCATCTTCGCTCACCACACTGATCTGGTGCTCGCCCGAGCAGAATAGCCAGCCCGGCGGCAGCGTTACCTTGTCCTCGAACTCATGGGTGGATGCGGTCACATAGTTGACCCCGCCATCCTCGCTGCTATAGACGCCTTCCTGCCCCCCCGCCATCGCCACCGGTTGGGCGCCGCCCCGGGCGGCGACGGCATCGACCGGTTGAAAACGCCCCGGATCGCGAAGCGGCAGCCCACAACGCACATCCAGCGATTCCCATGTCGGGTCGGCCACTGTGGTATCGAGCCGCATGACGCCTGCCCGATGAGTAGCCGCCAAGAGGCGGCTGTCCAGCATGGCCAGGCAGCGAACGCTGCCCCCCCTCCAACCCCTTTGAAAACGCACCCATCCTTCCGGGGGATTCTCCGAGCCTCGCAGTTCCCAGCGCCAACACCCCTTGCCCTCCTCCGTTGGTGGCACGGCGGCGCCAGCCCATAGAAAGGCACGAGGTCCCTCATGCTGCACGGCTAACTCGCGGATATCCTCGCCCTGAAGTCCGACGATTGGGCGAAAGCTG
>CAYQDH010000366.1:0-5796 GCA_964416075.1 uncultured Anaerolineales bacterium
AGGCGCCCACCTCGCCCATACCCAATGGTTCAACTACATGGACCAACAGATCAATGGCATCAGCATCGGCGAATTTGGCGAGTTTCTGCTTTGTGCCAGCGAGCTCGGGGTACCGGCCTTCTTTGGCACTGGGGATGAAGCCTTTTGCCGAGAAGCCAGCGCACTGGTGCCGGGTATCACCACGGTGGCCGTGAAACGCGGCTTGACGCCAGACGACGGTCGCGACCTGGATACCAAGGAGTACATGCGCCACAACTTGGGCGCCATTCACCGCCAGCCACGGGCAGCCCGTCGCCTCATCCGTGAGGGAGCCCTCGCCGCCATACACCGTCTCCAGGAGGCGTCTCGAGGGTACGGCCTGGTATCGATAGAGCCCCCCTACGAGCGCATCACGCTCTTCCGTCCCGACGAACCGGGCCAACCCAGGAGTATTGACCGCGCCGTTCACCCATCGAGCGTCATTGGCGCTCTTGCTATGCCCTTCAGACCCCAGGTGCTCAAAGGCTAACGACGAGGCTGCGCCTGGCGGCGTCACCACACCATAATCTATCCCGGTATGAGTCCTGGCTGTGCTGCGCTCAGAGGCCCTACGAACCAAGCGCTCGTTCTCTGAGCGCAATTCAAGTACTGAACGCAATTCATGTTCCGAACGTAATTCGTGTTCTGAGGAGTACAAATCATGGAGAAACGTTTGCAAGATCAAGTCGCGGTTGTTACCGGATCCACCTCGGGCATCGGCCGCGCCACGGCAGAGCTCTTTGCCAGCGAAGGGGCCAAGGTGGTGGTTACTGGCCGGCGGGCCGAGCTGGGAGAACAGGTAGTGGCTGGCATCCGCGATGCAGGCGGGGAAGCAAGCTACTACCAGGCCGATGTGAGCCAGACCGAGCAAATACGCGCACTAATCGATTTTGCCGTAGAAGCGTACGGACGCCTCGACATCCTAGTAAACAATGCGTTCTCCTGGCCGAGCGGGGTCCGAAATACGTCGGTGGTCGACTTGGAGGAATCGGACTGGGACTATGTGCAGGATGTATCTCTCAAGGCGGTGTTCCTAGCCTGCAAGTACGCTATCCCGATCATGATTGCCCATGGCGGTGGATCGATCGTGAATACGTCGTCCGTGCACGGCGTCCTGGCCGCGCGCCAATCGGCGCCCTATGAAGCGGCCAAGGCAGGGCTCATCAACCTGACACGCCAGATCGCTGTCGATTTCGGCCATCAGGGCGTGCGCTGCAACGTCATTTGTCCCGGCGCGGTGATCGTAGAGCGCTCCGAAACAGTTCGTCAGCAGCACCCCGAGCGTCGAAGACGGTCCTCCATCATCTATCCCTTGGGCCGTGTGGGCTATCCCATCGACTGCGCCAAGGCTGCTCTATTCCTGGCATCCGATGACGCGTCATTCATTACCGGCCATGCCCTGATGGTGGATGGCGGCCTTACGGCCCAGCTACAGGACTCGCTAGCGGGCCTGGTGGCGGAAACCCTACGCGAGCACGGGGGCGAGTGGTAGAACCCAACGAAAAGGATCGCGGACCCGGTAATGGTTCGCGATCCTCTCATTTCTGAGACCTGTTGCCGCCTATTTCTTGGAGGCAAACGCGGCATCAAAGGCCACGTTCGAGGGTGTCAGCTCCAGGCGATGGATCATGGCCAGCGCCTCCGGGGCGCCCTGCTCGCGGTTAATGCCGCTATCTTCCCACTCTACGGAGAGTGGTCCGGTATAGCCCACGCCGTTCAGCGCGCGGAAGACCTTCTCAAAGGGTACCCCCCCGCGTCCTGGTGATACGAAATCCCAGCCGCGGTGCGGATCGCCGAAGAGGAGGTGCGACCCCAGGATACCGTTTCGCCCATCGAGGTTACGCGTCGCCTCTTTGACGTGCATATGGTAGATACGATTGCCGTACTCGTACACGAAAGCCATCGGGTCTACCATCTGCCAGTAGAGGTGGCTTGGATCAAAGTTGATGCCAAAGCTTTCGCGATAGTTGATGGCCTCCAGGGTCCGCTTGGTGCTCCAGAAATCGTAAGCAATCTCTGAAGGATGGACTTCCAGCGCGAACTTGACCCCTACCTGTTCGAATACGTCCAAGATCGGATTCCAACGATCGGCGAAATCCTTGTATCCTGCCTCGATCATCGTGGGCGGCACGGGCGGGAACATGGCCAGGACACGCCAGATCTTGGAGCCTGTAAAGCCGTTGACCACCTTGACCCCAAACTTGGCGGCAGCTCGCGCCGTATTCTTGACTTCCTCGGCGGCTCGCCGGCGCACGCCTTCAGGATCGCCATCGCCCCAGATGCGGCCCGGCAAAATCCCCTGATGGCGCTCGTCGATGGGATCATCGCACACACACTGGCCCACCAGGTGCGTGCTGATCGCAACGCACTTGAGGTTATACTTGTTGAGGATGTCCCAACGGGTCTGTACGTACGAGTCGTCGGCTAGGGCCTTATCTACCTCGAAATGGTCGCCCCAGCAGGCGAGCTCGAGGCCATCATAGCCCCACGAGGATGCTTTTTTTGCCACATCCTCAAGTGTGAGGTCCGCCCATTGTCCCGTGAACAACGTAACCGGTCTTGCCATTTTATCCTCTCCTTAGTGAGATCATGCACACACTATCTTTTGCCACGCCAGTGGTCTCGGGCGAGCTCAAAGCGCAAAAGACATCGGCGTCCACTTGGTCTCGCTGCCGCTCGATTCCACGGCCTTGTTGATGAAATAGACCCCTCGCGCGCCGTCTTCCACCGTTGGAAAGTCCAGCATCGTTTCGCTGGGATCGATATTCAGGATCTTGGCCCGGATCGTGTCTGCAAAGTTCCGATAGATATTCGCAAAGGCCTCGTAAAAGGCCTCCGGATGCCCCGACGGTAGGCGTGAATTGGCCTTGGCGGCGTCGCAGTTGTAGCCATTACCCCGCTTGTAAATCTGCTCTGGGGCATCGTTGCTGCGAACCCACAAGTAGTTGGGGTCCTCCTGGTGCCACTCCAGGCCCGCCTTGGTCCCCCACACCCGGATGCTGAGCGAATTCTCCTGGCCCGGGCAAATCTGCGAAGCAGTAAGGACCCCCTTGGCGCCACCCTTAAAGCGCAAGAGGATACTGCCATCATCGTCGAGCTCGCGGCCGGGGGCAAAGATCGTCAGGTCGGCGCAGATCGACTCGAACTCTAGCCCGGTCACATAGGACACCAGGTTCTCGCAATGAGAGCCGATGTCGCCGATACAGCCCGATATCCCAGAACGCGCGGGATCGGTGCGCCACGCAGCCTGCTTGCTGCCCGCCAACTCGACGCGATCCAACAGCCATCCCTGAGGGTATTCGACCAGAACCTTCTGAACCTTGCCCAGGGCGCCGCTCTGTACCAGATAGCGAGCCTGTTTGACCATCGGGTAGCCCGTGTAATTGTGCGTAACCATAAAGACCACGTTGTTCTTCTTGACGGCCTGCACCAGGTCAAGGGCCTGCTCGACAGTGTGTACCATGGGCTTGTCGGACGCAACGTTGAACCCGGCTTCGACAAAGGCCTTGGCTGGCGGATAGTGCATGTGGTTGGGTGTGACGATGGATACAAAGTCGATGCGCTGATCTTCGGGCAGCGCCAATTCCCTTTCCAGCATCTCCTCCCAGCTACCGTAGACCCGGTCGTCCGGCAGCAGCAAATCCTTCCCCGATGCCTTGCTCTTCTCCAGGGTTGAGGAAAAGGCGCCGGATACCAGCTCGACATTACCCTCGAGTTGCGCTGCCCGCCGATGCACAGCCCCGATAAACGAATCACGACCACCGCCGATCATTCCGAATCGCAACTTGCGCGGGAAAAAGGCTTCTTCGCTCTTGCCACTTACCATAGTGTCCCTCCTGTAAGGTTGTGGAGATTCATATCTGCTGAACACGAGGATACGGCCCTCGCGCATACCAGTGCGAGCATTCTGCACAGGTATGCCGGGGCTGTCAAGCATATCGGGGCTAGGCAACACATCTAGATGTGTTGCCTAGATCAATTGGCCATCCGTGCGCAGCGCATTCTGTAGGTGGTTAACATCCACCTTAGCTGGAGAGACGCCTTCGTCCGCGGCCATAGCTGCGGCCGTCCCCGCTGCCTGGCCGATGGCCACGCAAGTGGCCATCACCCGCGCCCCCGCCATCCCCTCGTGGGTGGCCGAGATGCATCGACCTGAGGCCAGGAGATTAGTTACGTCCAAAGAGAGCAAGCAGCGGTAAGGAATACCGTACCAATCGCCTTTTGGCGGGTGAAGCGCGTCGCGCGAGCGCATCCGCTCATGCTCGGAGGCCCAGAAGGGGCAATCGGCCCCCTTGGGGCATTCCGCCACGCACAAATGCACAGGATAAGTATTCCCCAAGGGGCAATGGATGTCGATCCACCAGGACCCCCGGGCGATCTCATCCTCGAACTTGCGTCCTGCGTGAATATCGTCCCCGGTGAGCGCATAGGGTCCTACTACCTGTCGGCTCTCGCGGGGGCCCGTTTGGGGCGAAGTCTGCAACACATAAACGTCCTTGAACTCGGGCACCGTGGCGCGTAGATAGCGCACCAGGTCCCAAATCTCCCTGCGCACACCCACTTCTGCCCGGGTCATGTCCGCAGCCACATCCGAATCCCCGGGGAAGCGTGTCATATTGGCCGATGTGTGCTCTTTGTGATAGGTGTTGCATCCCAAGAACCCGGGGTGATAAAAGTGGAATCGCCCGTCTTCCATCTCCCGGCGGATCAGTTCGTGCAGTTCCTTCTGGCGTTCGGGGGTGAGGGGTGCGATCCCGGACAGTTGGAAGAAGGAGCCCATCGACTCAGGGCGCCCATCAAAGGTGCGACCATGGGTCGTGCGCGCCCCAGCGCGATGGGCGATGTCGGCATCCCCAGTGGCATCGATGAAAACCTTGCCCACTACGGCCTGTCGCCCCGACTTGTTCTCCACGATCACGGCATGAATGCTAGCCCCATCTTCTTTGCGCTGGACGATGACATCGCTGATGTGCGTGTGGAAGAGCACCTGCACGCCGGCCTCCTGGCACAGCTCATCGAGCACCACCTTGAGAGCCTCGGCATCGAATTCTATCCCTCGCCTCTGGCAAGTCTCCTCCCAGGTAGGAGCACAGCCGAGAGCGTGCATCCGCTCAGTGATCTCGCGCAGCAGGCCCTCGACGATCGGCGTGTTGCTCTCTGAGGCCGTATGGGCCAGGATCGGCGACACCAGGCCCGCCGTGGCGAGGCCGCCCAAAAAGCCATACCGCTCGATAAGCACCGTCTTGGCCCCATGCCGCGCGGCCGCGATGGCGGCCGGGAATCCCCCCGGCCCCCCACCACAGACGACAACATCCACCTCAGCAGTAACGGGTATCTCGCGCGCCGGTTCGGTAATCGTATGTAGCATCGGCCCCATGACAGATACTCCTCCAGTTGGTTTTAGACGTCTCGGTTGGCCCTGCATTGAGGCATCCCAGTTCGCAGCCGGGAACCAAGCGAATTAGCGACGAACGTGGTAATCGCCCTGCACGGTCCACTTGTAGGTGGTCAGCTCGCGCAAACCAACAGGCCCTCGCGCGTGCATCTTTTGCGTGCTGATGGCTACCTCGGCTCCCAGGCCAAACTGCCCACCATCGGTAAAGCGCGTGCTGGCATTGACATAGACCACCGCAGAATCTACCTCCGCCATAAAGCGTTGTGCATTTTCGTACGTGTTGGTCAGGATACCATCGGAGTGATGCGTGCTATACTGGTCGATGTGCGCGAGAGCTTGGTCGAGCGATTCTACGGTCTTGACTGAAAGAACCATGCCCAGGA
>CAYQDH010000367.1:0-5792 GCA_964416075.1 uncultured Anaerolineales bacterium
GTAACATGTTCCAGTCCTCCGACAAAGCGTGCAGCACGACGGTCCGCCCAGTTCTGGTAGCGTGTACGTCGTAACATGAGACAATTGTTACGGCGTTGTGGGCGGCGGGCTGTGCAGAAAACCCTTTACTGTTAGGGAGCGTCATGATAAAGCCGCAGGATGTCATCAGTCTGGCCAGGCAATCCATCAAGGAATGGAGTGAGGATAAGGCAAGTCGCTTGGCGGCCGCACTAGCCTATTATACCATCTTGTCGCTGGCACCACTGCTGGTGATTTTTGTGGGCATCGCCGGGTTGGTGTTCGGCGAGCAGGCAGCCCAAGGACAAATCGTCGGGCAGATAGAGGGGCTAGTCGGTCGGCAGGGGGCAGAGGTGGTGCAGGGGGTGATCGAGAACGCCAATCGGCCGTCGGGGGGGATCATGGCGACGACGATTGGCGTGGTTACTATGCTGCTTGGTGCGATGGGCGTGTTTGGGCAACTCAGGGATGCTTTGTGCACCATTTGGGAGGTAGTGCCTCGCCAGGAGCATGCAATCAAGGACAAGCTCAAACACCGCCTTTTGCCCTTCTTGATGGTACTCGGGGGTGGGTTCCTATTACTAATCTTGCTGGTCGTCAATGCTGCTCTGGCTGCCGTTGGGCAGGCGTTCAGCGCATCGCTTCCTGGCGGCGGTCTATTGTGGCGGATCCTGGACCTGCTAGTCTCCTTGCTCGTGTATGCCGTGGTCTTTGCCCTGATCTTCAAGCTGGTGCCTGATACCGAAATTGCCTGGAACGACGTGAGCATCGGAGCTATCGTCACTGCGGTGCTCTTTACGATAGGCCAGTTTGCCATTGGGCTCTACCTGGGACGTGGTGCCTTTTCTTCTACCTTTGGAGCTGCTGGGTCACTCGTGGCACTCTTGGTCTGGATCTACTATGCAGCGCAGATCGTCTTTCTAGGAGCCGAGTTCACCCAAGTCTATGCCAACAAGTACGGCTCCAGAATGACACCCCTTTCGGCTACAAGAGCCCTGGAGTCCGAGACCCATGGCGCGGATCTCGAGCGTCCGAAGGGAACGGAGCGCCCAAGCTAACCAAACCGATGACACATCAGCGTTCCGAGGTGGAGGGAGGCCGATACCCCTCGAGGAAAAGCGGCACCTCCACACCCACAGCCAACGGAACCTGCCAGGATGGGTCAGTCCGGCCCATCATCCAGACAGCGCCATTTCGCAGATCGCCAACCGTGGTCACGTAGAGATAGGCTTCCTCGCGTGTGACACCCGCGACGCGGGCCAGAACGTCGCTCGCGTCGTTCACGGCTAGGTCGCGGGCCCGCGCATAGTCCCGATCAAAAGCCAGGCAGACGAAGGAACCAGCTTTGCGAATCAGCGGGCGCACGGGCAAATAGGTATCGTCCCGGGTAATGCGCAGTTGCACCACGCCGGCGCATTCAGCCCCCAACCCCAGGATCTCGCCATCCCCTTGAGCGGCATGCAGATCCCCCAACACAAGGAGCCCGCCCTCTCGCTCGGCGCGCAGATAGAGCGTGTTCCCTGGGACAATATCCTTGAAATCCATATTGCCACCGTTGCGATCGGGATTGGTGCACGGAGCGGCGGGTGTAACATAGATATCCCCGATCATCATCCGCAACGGTACGGATAGCCCGCCCGGAAAGTGCACCCTGCCATCTTTGATCAGCAATAAGCTGTTCTCGTGGGGATCGCGCCACCATCCGCCGCTGGCGTGGCCCTCGGGCTCGATCGCTTCCACCTCGATGGCCAGCACGTCGCCGGGGACGATACCCCTCACGTAGATGGGTCCCGTCTCCTCACGCTCTCGATACGTGGTCGGGTTGGCATCCTCTGCTGTGCGGATAATGGGCGTGCGAAAGTTGATCGTCTCGACAGCAAAGCTTTCCCCCAGTGCCACCTCGGCCACCGGCTCGGTCACTTGGTAACGCTTCTTCAAAGGCACGGTATGTGCCCGGCTGACACGCTGCATGGAGTACCTCCCGCGTGAGTACATCAAGCGCTATCGCTAGGGTAACCTATGGGAATCTACTGGTCCCTCGTGAACCTAATTTGCCCACTAGGGCTGCCAGCACAACGCCCGCTGTAACGCGTCCCTGGCTGTGGATGGCTCCACGCCCTCGAGATTGATCTCAGCACACCCATTGAACGCAGCAAAGGCGCGTAGTGCGGCTGCCAACGCAGACAGGAAACCGCCGTCGTCCCACCCCGGTTCCAACATCAACTTGCGTGCGATCAGCACGCTGTCTTTGCGCTCCGCCTTGGCGTCCAACCGACCAACGAAGGAGGTGCCCCACAAGATGGGGAGCACAAAATAGCCATAGCGACGCTTGTTCACGGGGAGATAGCATTCCAGCGAATAGTCAAAGCCAAAGAATCGCAACAGCCGCGCACGCCAGATGATCAGGTTGTCGAATGGTGAGAGGATGTGCAGCCTCTTCACAGGCGCGACGGCGAGCATCGCCTGCAGCGTGTCGGTCAAGGCATAGAGCGGCTTGGTACCATTATTCTCGCCTTCGACATCGATGCGCGCAACCGAGCCTTCCGCCAGCAGATCATCCAGGGCACCGGAGATGGCCTCCGCACTGCTCAACGACCAACGAATATCTTTGAGGGCCAGGATACCATGCGCCCGTAGCGCCTGGAGCAGGGCGAAGCGGGCCACCTCACTGGCAGGAGGCGCCGTGGTCTCGATCTCGGATGGCAACACCCGCTCCGCCAGGTCGTACACGCGCTGAAAGCCACGTCGCTCGCTGACCATCAACTCTCCCGAAGAGAAGAGCTCCTCCAGCGCCCTCTTGGCCGGCTTCCAGTTCCACCACGTGCCTCGCTGAAAGCCCTCCGGGGCCTCAAAGTCGGCCGAGGCCAAGGGGCCCTCCCGGCGGATGCGCTCCAGTACATCGCGAAGGACCGACCCATGCTCCTCTCTCCATTGCCGTGTGCGGTCGCTGGCAGCATGAGCCTCCATGCGCGATCGATAGTAGCGGTAGTGGGCCAGGGGGACGTAAGATGCGGCATGGGTCCAATACTCAAAGATGCTACGCTCCCGAGCCTGCAATTGGTGGAGCATGGACGGTTCATAGTCGGGACAACGTGTCCAAAGCACATGATGGTGCGCTCGCTCGACGACCGAGATCGTGTCGATCTGCACATAGCCCAGATGCGATATGGTATCCAGGACACCCGCCTGCCCTTTTGCCGGGGAGGGGAAAGGATCACTCAGCCTCTGGGCCGAGATGGCCAACTGCCTGGCTTCCAGACGAGATATATCCAAATCTACACCTCGTGTTCCGTCCGCGAGATGATCTCATCCTGCGTGGCCCGGCTCAGCTGCGTGAAATAGGCGCTGAATCCTGCCACGCGCACGATCAACTCCGGATACGATGCTGGATCGGCCTGCGCCGCACGCAGGGTGGCTGCATCCACAATATTGATCTGCAACTCCTGCCCGCCCAGTTGCATAAAGGTTGTGGACAGGTCGCGCAAGCGGGCCAGTCCATCCGGAGCGCTCAGGCTCTGTGGCGAGAATTTGATGTTAAAGGTGTTGCCCGCCGACCAGTGCCACACGTTATTCAGTCGAGCAACCGACCGAAGAAGGGCCGTCGGGCCACGCCGGTCGGCGCCCTGGCAGGCGCCCACGCCATCCACCAGTGGCGCGCCACGGTGGCGCCCATCAGGGGTAGCCGCAGTCCACGTGCCGGCATGTACATGCCCTTCTACGGGCCAGACCCCACACGTATAGCGACCATTGCGCGCATCGACATGCTTCCAACTGAAATCGGCATGGACGGCATTGACACGGTTGGCGAACTCATCGGTCTCCGGCACATCATTGCCAAAGCGTCCCTCGTAGCGCGCCAGCATCTGCCGCATCGCCTCGTGTCCGTCAAAGTCGACGAGCAGGGCGCGGCGCACATCGGCATAACTGAGACTCTGTTCGTCACACACATAGTGATTCAGAGCCATCAGGCCATCATAGGCGTTGCTAGGGCCATAAATGGCGATGCCGGGCAGATTATAGCGCGTCCCGCCGTAGACCAGGTCGCGCCGCCGGGCCAGGCAGTCATCCAACAGAGCCGACATCAACGGGCAATGCCCACGGCGCTTTTGCCCCTCCCCCGCGATCAGCGTAGCCAGGATGTTCAGGCTGGCCAGGTATTCCACCTGATCGACGTACGCTTGCCATAGGCCGTCGAAGCCCTGGAACGCCTCAGGCGCGCACGTGGGCAACCCAATCTGCTCGCCCGTGATCATTGAACGCCCCTCATTGAGGGCCAGCTCCAGAGCTTTGGCCACATTAATGTGCCCCCCGGCCGTGAGTCCCTGCTGCTTCCCCGGCACACACGCCTCCACACAGCCCACGATGCCATAGCCCGTGGCATCCTCAGGGCTAACACCGTGGGCCACCAGGGCAGGGATGATCACATTGTCGTCAAAGAGCGCAGGGAGGCCTAGGCCTTGCGCTAGTGCGCGATGCACATGGTCCCAGAAGCCGGGCTCCACGTTCGGGTGCCAGCGCACCGAGAGTGCTGGCTGGTTGAACTTGAGCGCGACCGTCGCGTCCAGGCACAGGTGCGAGAGCTCGTTGGAGCAATCGCGCCCCTGGGCATCCTGCCCGCCAAGAGTAAGGTTCTGGAAGATGGTCACCTTGACTCGGCTGCCCACATTCTCCATGAACTTGACCCACAGACTGAGAAGCAACTCCCAGGCTTGCTCCGGCGAATAAGCCCTTGTGGCCAGGTCATGCTGATAGTATGGGTACATGTACTGGTCAAACCGCCCGGCAGAGATCGACCAGCCATATTGCTCGATGTGCATGGCCAAGTGCACAAACCAGAAACTCTGTAACGCTTCCAGGAAATTGCGTGCCGGTTCGGCGGGCACCCGCCGACAGGTCTCTGCAATGCGGTGCAGCTCAATGCGACGGACGGGATCATGCTCTGCATAGGCCCCTTCCTCAGCCAGCTCAGCGTAGCGCTCCGCCCATCGGATAATGCCTTGCGCAGCGATTATCACGCTCTGCAGGAATGCCTTTCCTTCGGCATCATCTCCTGGTGCGTCCCCCAACCCACGCTCCGCCTGTGCGATAATCGCGCGAAACCCCACGGTCAGGGCTTTCTCATAGTCGACGATCACGTGACCAAACCCGCTGTCCGTGCCCGTCACGTACCCGGCGGCCATCTCGCGCTCCGCCTTGCGAAGCCGCTCGGGGTGCGCCCCACGCACCTCATCTCCCAGGGTGCGGCCATGCCAATAATCCCATATCTCCGCCGGGGTGTTCTCCTGTCTCAAGCCATTGAGGTTGAACTCGGGATAGATCGCGCGCGCCCCCAGTCTGGCGGCACGCTGCCCCACGACCAGCTCGCCTGGACGGATAAAGATGGGCATCTGGTCAAAGACAGCGTATAGAGCCCTGGCCCGACGCAGGGCCTGGTGTTCTCCTTCGGTTCCCCGATAGGAGCGCGTCACGATGCGCGCACGCTCAAAGCAGGTACTCTCGGGCGCCGCAAAGAGATCGCTCTTCAGGCGCTGTATTCGTTCCGGTACAGGCAAGGTCGAGTATGGTATCACAAGCATCTCCTAGAGGGCCTCTCGCCGAGTGTCTTTTTCATTATCGCCATGTTCACTGGCGAGGCAAATGCCTACGCGGGTCGCATGATGGCATCCACATGCACGTGCCCTGCAGACGTGTAGGTTTCATATTGCGATTAGTGTAGCCAACCCTCCACCCAACCCAGCGATGCCTGGTCAGTCCAAGGCGCTGGCGCCCTGTAC
>CAYQDH010000368.1:0-5792 GCA_964416075.1 uncultured Anaerolineales bacterium
ATGGCACGCATACCGAGGCTCCGGGTTACCCAACCCCACGATGAGCGTGGGGCTCCCACCCGGAGACGGCCTCTGCTGTGTCCAGCCTCTCACCTTATCGACCAAACGGGAAACCAAGATTCACCTGTTCTTCTGACGCGAGGAGCGGGAGCCTCTATGGGCGCTCGTCCGATGGCTTGAGGCTGCGACGTTCCTGGCGGCTGGATGAGGCCCACCCTTGCCCTACAGTAGGCGGCGAAGGCCGAACACGATACCAAGGACGACAAAGACGATGCCCATGGCGGCCGCGCCAAAGCAAAAGGACTGTCCCCAAGTGCGAGGGTCGATGGGCAGTTCCTCCGTCGCCTGTATGCGCCGCTCGATCGTGGGCGTGACGGTGGGCCTGGTGAGCGCTGCTGTGGGGGCGATAATCTGCACGGTGGACGTAGCCTGCGGCGTGATGACCGACGACGGCAGAGGCGTTACGGTCACTCCCATCAGGGTGGGCGACTCGGACGGCGTCTCTGTAGGTTCGGGCTGCGAGTTGGCGATCAGCAGCTGCCGCACAAAGAACTCGTCATAGTTGCCGTCCTGTTTCACGGCCTGCAGCCTGAGGCTATAGACGCCGTCGGGTAGGGCCGTCGTATCCCAGGCCTCGAGCTGTCCGTTGATCACCGGTTGCTCATGGATCGAGCCCAGGATAGCCCACTGGCTCGGGTTTGGGCCCACGCCGAACTCGATCTTGTAGAATTTGAAATTGGGTGATGAGGCCGAGCCAACGATGGACACTACGCCGCGCAACTCGGAGTTGGTCTCCGGTGAGGTGATCTGCACCTGTCTTTGTTGCGCCACGGGCGCCGCCAGTGGCTCCGCCCATGCAGGAAACACCCAGGTTAGGAATGCCACGAGTAGTAGACTCGTGAGTACTATGGATGACCGTATTGCCTTGCTTCGCATCACCACTCCCTCATTTGCGCTGAAACCCCCCGCAGGTTCCATCTGCGCGTGCTTGTGCGGCCCCGCCACACCCCGCGGGAGGGTAGCACGGAACGAGTGTACCACAAAATGGGGCGAGGACCAAAGGTCGGGCGCATCCAGCGGGCCAGAATTGCCACGAGGGCGCAGAGATGCTAGAATCACAATGGTGTGACGGTAGGCATCGTTTCCCCCTCCCCCTCGGTCAACCTGAAACGGAAAGCAAGATCGGATGCCAACGGTAACGGTTTCTTCTGTCTATAAGCGCTTTGGCGCTATTCGAGCGGTCCAGGATGTCTCCTTCGAGGTGTTCCCCGGCGAGATATTCGGCCTCCTGGGGCCCAATGGGGCCGGCAAGACCACCACCATCCGCATGATGTTGGATATCTTTCAGCCGGATGGTGGGCAGATCGGCGTGTTTGGCGGCCCCTTGGACCAGGCCAAGAAGCAGCGCATCGGCTATTTGCCCGAAGACCGTGGCCTGTACAAAGACCAAACGCTCGAGCATGTGCTCATCTATCTCGGTACCCTCAAAGGCTTGGATGAGGGCCGGGCGCGGAATCGCCTGCACGATTGGCTCAAACGCCTGGACCTGTACGAGCATCGCCAGAAGCAGGTGCAGGCTTTGAGCCGGGGCATGCAGCAAAAGGCCCAACTGATCGCTACGCTGCTCCACGAACCCGACCTCATCGTGGTCGACGAGCCATTCTCTGGGCTAGACCCCGTAAACACCCGCCTGGTCAAGGAGATCATCGAGGAGCAGTGCCGCGCAGGCAAGACGATCATCATGTCCACGCATCAGATGATCCAGGTGGAGGCCATGTGCACGCGCATCGTGCTGATCAACCGGGGCCGCTCGATCCTCTATGGTCAGGTAGACCAGATCAAGCGTCGCTTTGCCGGAAATGCCGTGAACGTGGCGGGGCGCGGTGACTTGCACAACTTGAGGGGTGTTCTCGAGACCCGCGCTAGCGATGGACTGTGGCGCCTGACCCTCGAGCGAGACGTACGCCCGCAGGACATCTTTTGCCAGCTGGCGAAGCGCGATGTGCAGATCGAGCGCTTTGAGGTCGCCGAGCCCTCGCTGGAAGATGTTTTCGTCTCCGTGGTGCAGGGCAACTGGGAGCCCGAAGGGGTGAACGGTGCCTAGTTTTTGGCTGGTGGCCAGGCACGAGTATCGCAAGCGCCTCCGCCAGCGCAGCTTCTTGCTGGCCAGCGTGGGCATCGCGGTGATGATCGTGGCCGTCATGGGTGTCAGCATCCTTGTGGCCATGAGCCAGGAGAATTCCGCTATGCCGGTGGGTTATGTCGATCAGTCAGGCCTGCTCTCGGCCCATAGGGGGGCTGATCGAACGGAGGGCAGCAGCGATCTAGTGCCCTATGCCGATACGCAGCAGGCGCGCGCCGCCCTGGAGCAACGCGAGATCGGGGCCTATTACGTGCTGGGGCCCGAGTACCTCCAGACCCGCGATGTGGCGTTGTACTACTGGGATGAGCCGCCCGGCTCTGCCTCGCAGCGGGCTTTGGCGAGACTGGTGCGCGGCAGCGTGGCGGCAGGCCTCCCTGAAGAGGCGCGTACCCGGATCGTCGAGGGTCCCCAGGTTAGCCGCCGCTCGCTCGATGGCGCCCGCGAGACCCGCGCGGGCAACGTAGCCGGTCTGATTGTGCCTTTTATGGTGACCTTTTTCTTTGTGTTTGTGGCCACCACCTCGGCCAGCTATATGTTGCAGGTTATATCGGACGAAAAAGAAAATCGCATGATCGAGATCCTAGTAACCTCGCTCACCCCCGACCAGATCATTGGCGGCAAGGCGCTAGGACTGATGGCGGTGGCTCTTACGCAGATGATCATATGGCTCGTGGCCACAATGCTGGCCTTGCTGATCGGTGGGCAATTCGTGGATATCCTGCGGGGTGCGAGCCTCCCATGGGAGGGGCTGCTGGTATCGGCCATCTTCTTCTTCCCTGCCTTCGCTCTCATCGCCGGGATCATGACCACGATCGGCAGCGCCGCCGCCGACTCTCGCCAGGCACAACAGGTGGCCGGCCTGCTTAACCTGTGGTTCGTGCTACCCCTCTTTTTCGCCGCGCTGATCTTTGCCGACCCAAATAACCCGCTCCTGGTGGCCTTGACCCTCTTTCCCACCACCGCCTTTGTCACAGTGAGCCTGCGGTGGGGGCTTACCGTCATTCCGCTCTGGCAACTGCTCGTGGCGTGGGGGTTGTTATGCTCCTCAGCCGTGTTGAGCGTATGGGCGGCAGCGCGCGTCTTCAGAGCGGGGATGCTGCACTATGGCCAGCCCCTCAGCTTGCGCAGCGTGCTGGCGGCCCTCGGCCTGGGAGCTCTCTAGAGTGATGCGCAACGTATTTCTCGTCCTCAAGTATGAGGTCAGTACGCTCCTGACCCGGCCCTCGTTCTGGGTCATGGCTTTTGTGTTCCCAGTGCTCACATTGTTCCTCAATGTGGGCGTTCAGATCATCACCATGCGCAGCTTGCGCGGCGAGCAGACTGTTTTCTCTGAGCAAGCGGCGACTGCCGCCGGAGCGCAAGTGGCACGCACCGGCTATGTCGATGGCGCAGGGCTGATCGCCAACCTTCCCCATGATCCCGCGGCACAGAGCCTGCGGGCCTTTCCCAGCGAGGAGGCCGCGGATGCCGCTGTTGCTTCGGGGCAGATCGACCGTTACGCGGTCATTCCACCCGACTATATGGAAACGGGGCGCCTGCTCATCGTGGAACGCGATTTCAGGCCGTTGAGCGACTCGGGTGCACTGCTCCTACGGTATGTCATCGCGTACAACCTGGTGGGCGACGAGGCCAGGGCATCTATCTTGGCGGAGCCGCTACGCGCGATCACCGAGCACAGCCTGGCCCCTCGGTCGACGCGCGAGCAGGGCGCCCCCATGGCAGCGTATGTGGCGATGGCCACGCTCTTTGTGTTCTTTTTCCTGATCAGCATGAGCAGTGGTCTGATGCTGCAGAGTGTATCTCGGGAAAAGGAGAACCGCACCGCCGAGATGCTCCTGCTCAGCGTGCGGCCGCGCGAGCTGATGCTGGGCAAAGTGCTGGGGTTGAGCATCGTGGCCTTGTTACAGATGATCATCTGGGTGGGTGGCCCGCTGCTCTTGCTACGGGGGTACTCTCAGCCTCAGAGCCAGGTGGTGTCGGCCTTGGGAGCGTCGCTCCGCCTGCCTGCCGGCTTTATGCTGTGGGCCGTGCTGTACTTTTTGTTAGGCTATCTGATGTACGCTTCTCTGATGGCCGCCATCGGGGCGCTGGCCCCCAACGCCCGCGCCGCCGGCCAGGTGACCGTTGTCATTCTGCTGCCGCTGATGATCCCCTTGCTGGTCAACACGGCGTTCACGCAGGCTCCCAATGGGACGCTGGCCACGGTCCTGAGCCTCTTCCCCCTCACGGCGCCCACCGCTATGGTAACCCGCCTGGCGGTGATCCCCGTGCCAGCATGGCAACTAGGCGTCAGCGTGCTGGGCCTCGGCGCCGCCACCTATGCCCTGGTATTGCTCGCCGCTCGTTTTTTTCGCGCCGAGACTCTGCTCTCCGATGCGGCGCTGAGCCTGGGACGTATCGCCGACGAGTTACGGGGCGAGCCGTAGACTAGCTTTTTCCCCTGCGACGAAGGTTAAGGTTTAGCGAGCGGTAAAAGCTACGCACGGCGATCCAGATCACCCCCACGCCCCACAAGATAAACAGGGCGCCGCGCAGGGGGCGTGGAATGAACTGCAACGTGATATAGTACGCGAATTCGGGAAAGGGCTGCATGCGATAGAGGTGGGTAAGCAAGTAAGCGATGCCCAGCGCCAGCCCCACAACGCCAACCACCAGGAAGCTCATCCAACGCCTCACGTCAGCCAGTTGCGTGCGCGCCCTGGTCATGCGTGCGCGGATATCGTGGGCCAGGGAAGAAGTGAGGGTTAGGGTGGGCTGGGCCTCCGCTTGGGCGAAGAGCGCCTCTGGCGACGGGGCGGGCACAGCAGCCTGGCGAGGGTGACCGAGTTGCACGCCGGCCTCTTCCTCCACACTGATATAGTTGACTGCCATGGTCAGGTCAAGAGCGATGGGATAGTCTTTGTGTTCCGGCTGGTTGCCCAGCACCTCCCCCACCGAGCGAGAACCCAGCAGGAGCAGCGGGCGCGCCCCCACCCGGTAGGCCATCTCCACATCATCGGCCGTCTCGCCAAGCACATAGCACTCATTGAGCTGCAGGTCGAACTGGCTGCCCACGATCCACAGGGCGTTGGATCGCGCCTCGGGCAGCGAACACTCCCGGGGAGCCGATTCTCCACAGCACAGGCACCCATCCACGCGCCCGCCCGCATCGTCGACCTGCTTGACCAAGTTGGGCAGCCCGTGATCGCCCCGCTCCTTCTCCGGCGGAATCTCCTCCCCATCGTGGCCGAAATCGTACAAAAAGACCAACGTATCGTCTCCCGCCAGCTGGCGCATAGCCTCCAGCGTGGCAGGGACAAGATGCCAGATCTCGGGCGATGTCGAGGGATCGAGATGGCTATCGCGCAGGACAGAGCGTTTGTGGACAAATACAGCCTTCAATATCCCACCTATTTCTTGTCTGGGCTCTGCGCGATCTCGTTCGGCGCGCCGGCCTCACCAGAGGGAGGCTCCAGCAAGCTGATGGCGCCATTCTCCCCTACCATGAAGCACTGGCCACGAAAGACGCCGCCATCGTCGATGAGCAACGAGGCCACATGAATATCTCCCCACACGCGCCCCGTGGATAGGATCTCCAGCCGGCCCTGGGCGCTGACATTGCCCTTGACCGCGCCCCACACTTGTACCGAGTTGCCCACAATATCAGCCT
>CAYQDH010000369.1:0-590 GCA_964416075.1 uncultured Anaerolineales bacterium
AAACCCATTGAACCGGCAAACATGACCGGCACCAGCAGCGAGACCACCAGCGGCCAGAGAATGTACAGCTGTCCTTCAATCGCCAGGGACCAAAGGTGACGGAGGATGGACGGGCGTCCGACAGACTCAAAGTACGAGACGCGGCTAAAGATAAGGTACCAGTTCGTCATATAGCCAAGCCCGGCCACAGCATCGCGGCGCAAGCCGGCCACCTCGCCGGGGAGAAAAAGGACCACGTAGGCGATGCTGACTGCCGTCATGAGCAGCATCGCTGGGAAAAGGCGACGGACTCGGCGCACCCCGAACCTTTTCAAGTTGACATGACCCGTCTGTCGCCACTCGGCCAGAAGCAAGGAGGTTATGAGATAGCCACTGAGGACAAAGAAAAGCTCGACACCCAGGAACCCTCCCGGCATCCAGGGCATATCGGCATGGTACAGCAGGACCACGACGGCAGCCAAGGCGCGGAGGCCATCCAATGCCGGCACATAAGGCAACCTTACCTCGCGCTGTACCGAGTTGTTGGCTGACGGCGAGGCCATTCCAGACTGCAATGTAGAGTTTTGTGTCAGCTCACTCACGGCCCACCC
>CAYQDH010000369.1:600-5778 GCA_964416075.1 uncultured Anaerolineales bacterium
GGATTTGGTACTAACAATCATAATAGCCCACCAGGTGCCATTCCGTCAAAAATCGAGGTGCTGCTCCACGGTGCCAGGTGCGCCATCTCACAGGGGGTTTCAAAATACCACATACACAGGGTGCAACGATTACCGGTTGATCCATACTGGTCGCCAGGTGGAATCTGCATGGACGTATCCCGAGCAGATGCTAGTCCCACCTTGCGGCCAGTGTAAATATTAGGTTGTCCACCTTGCGCGATCTCCTGTGCAAGGGGATAATATGGCAGAGAAGGGTAGTGTAATAGTACGGTAATCCCGTCGTCATCGGTTGCAAGACTTTACCCAAGGGAGAAATCATGGACATAACCACGATCAGGCTGCACACCGGCGATCGCATCGGCAGAGTAGATCCGCGCATCTTTGGCGGATTCTTGGAGCACCTTGGACGCGCCGTCTATGAGGGGGTCTACGACCCTCGGTCGGCCCAAGCTGACGAGGATGGTTTTCGCCGAGATGTACTGGCTGCGCTGCGACGGTTGAAAATGACGGCCATGCGCTATCCGGGCGGTAACTTTGCCTCGGGCTACCACTGGATGGATGGGATCGGCCCTCGCGCAAATCGCCCCACCATACGCGAGCTGGCCTGGCAAAGCCTCGAGCCGAACCATTTCGGCACGGACGAGTATATCAAGCTCTGCCGCAAAATGGATTGGACGCCCATGATCACGGTGAACCTGGGAACGGGCACACCCGAGGAGGCGCGCAATTGGGTAGAGTACTGCAACTGCCCACCCGGCAGCAAGTATGCCGACTTGCGTGCGGCCAATGGCCACCCCGAGCCGTATGGGGTCAAGCTATGGTGCCTGGGCAACGAAATGGATGGTCCCTGGCAATTGGGGCATGTCCCCGCCGCCGAGTATGCTGTCCGCGCCCAGCAGGCAGCCAAGATGATGAAGGATGTGGACAAAACCATCGAGGTAGTGGTGTGCGGATCCTGTACGGTGGGCTTGCCCACCTATATGGAGTGGGATCGCCAGGTGCTCGAATACCTGGGCGATATCAACGATTATATCAGCCTGCACCGCTATGTGGGCAACCAGAGGAACGACACGCCCGACTACCTGGCTGTAACGAACGCCATCGACCAACAGATCGAGGAGATGGACGCGGCTTGCCGCTATGTGCAGGCCAAACAACGAAGCAAAAAGCGCGCCTTCCTATGTTTCGACGAGTGGAACGTGTGGTACAAGAACCACGAGGCCGACGGCGCAGGCAAGTTCGCGCCGCACCTGGTCGAGGAGATCTATAACCTGGAAGATGCGTTGGTGGTGGCGGGCTTTTTGCATAGCTTTGTGCGCCACGCCGATGTGCTCAAGATCGCCAACCTGGCACAGATCGTCAATGTCATTGCCCCGCTGCTCACCAGGGGCGATGAGGTGCTTATCCAGCCCACCTTTTACCCGTTTGAGATGTTCGCTCAACGAGGCACGGGTGAGGCGCTGAGGGTGACCATGAGTGGCCCATCCTACGTCGGCCAGGCCCACGGCTCAGTCACCTATGTCGATAGCAGCGCGATCTTGGACGGCGACTCATTGCAGATCTTCCTAACCAATCGCAGCCTGGCGGATGAGGCCACCGTGCGCGTGACAGTGCTAGACCGCAGCATCGCTGCGCTGAGGAATGGACAGGTCCTCGAGGGAAGCGACCCCAAGGCTGCGAACAGTTTCGAGGAACCCTTCAAGATCGCTCCTCGCGCCCTAAGCGACGTCAGGATCGCAGGGGGCGAGGCCATCCTCGTTGTGCCTCCCTTATCCGTGACCGCGGCCACATTGGCGTTACGGTAGGGGCGGCAGTACATGATAGAGAAGGGGTAGCATGATCTGTGATGGGAGAGTAGCCCTGGTGACAGGCGCCGCAGGAAGCGGCATGGGCCGCAGCATTGCCCTGACCTTGGCTCGCGAAGGCGCTCATGTGGTGGTAAACTATCGCACCAGCGCCGACAGTGCCAGGGCCATCGTCGACCAAATCCTCGCTCGCGGCGGCCAGGCGATTGCGTTGCAAGCGGATATCCTGCTGGCGGAGGATTGTCGCCGACTGGTGGAGAGCGCGAGAGAAGCCTATGGGCCAGTAGATATCTGTATTGTAGGCCCTGGGGGCGGCTGGCATCCTGAGACGATCGAGGAACTCGACCCTGCAGGGACGATGGAGGACACACAGCGTGAGTTGATCCCCCTTTTCAACCTGCTGCCGCTGGTGTTGCCAGGAATGTACGCCAGAGGTTGGGGCAGAGTCATCGGCATTGCCATGCACCCGGGACAGGTTTCGCCAGCCTATGCCTATAACGTGGGCAAAGCTGCCAGGGTGCAGGCGTTTCTCCTGGCACAAGAGCAGGCATGGCGCAAGGGGGTAACGATCAATGTAGTGGCGCCGGGACCCGTGGGCGGCATCGACACCTTGGAGAATGCGGTGGCGCAGTGCAACCAGGGTGAGGCCTGGCAGCAGCGAAGCAATGTTTCGCCGCAGGATGTCGCCGAAGGAGTAGCCTTTCTCTGCTCCGAGGCGGGGCGCTTTATCAGCGGATGTGTCCTGCCCTTCCGGTTCCACGGGTGAGAAAGCACAAGGGAACGCGGTGAACCATGGGTGAAGCGGTGCAATTTCGCTGGTTAGGAGTGGCGGGCAGCGAATGGAGGGTTGGCGAACGTAGCCTGGCCATTGACCCCTTTTTCACGCGCCCACCGCTTCGCCGGCTGTGGTTTGGCCGCGTATCGCCGAACCGCCGACTGGTCTCTGAGCTAATGCCGCAGTGTGATGTGATTCTGGTCACGCATTCTCATTGGGACCACCTAATGGACGTTCCCGAGATCGCCCGGCAGACCGGGGCGCAGGTGCTGGGGTCTCCCAACACCTGCGCAGTGCTCGCCGCCTGCGGTGTGCCGGAGAGACAGATCCATTGTGTTGGCATCGGGGACCGCCGGGCTGTGCAGGGATTCGAGATCGACGTGCTGCCCGCCGAACACCCGCGAACGCCCATCGATCGCCTGATCTATGGCCCGCTGCCACGCAGGCTCAGTCCTCCCCTGCGTCTGCTTGACTATCGCGCGGATGTCTGTTTCGGCTTCTTGGTTCGCGTCGCAGGCTGGCGCATCCTGTCAGGCGACCAGCCAGTCTCGTCGGACGTATGGTTAGGCCCGGTGTTGACGGTGCGCGCAAAGGTTGGAACCCTACTGCGCGCCATACAGCCTCGGCTGGCCATTCCCATCCATTGGGACGTTTTCACTCGACCGTTGCACAAGGGGACAAGGCCGATGCCGGCGCCCCCATCCTGGAGTTGGCCCCCATTACAAGAGCTTGATATGGCCTCGTTCCGCAGGGAGGTACAAGAGCTCGCACCGGGAACCAAATCCATGATCCCAGAGTTGCTACGCCCTTACTTCTTGGATGATCTACTCGGCAGTCCGGGCCCAAACAGCACAGGAAGGATCTCTTGATGCGCATCGATCATGCTGACCGTGGTGTTGGCAAGGGCTGGTACGCGGGCCCCTGGAACTCGAGCCTGGATATCTCGGTAGGATATGCCAACCGGGGCATCGACGAGCCTCATGTGCATACCCAGATCACGGAGGTATATGTGGTGGCACGAGGCACATCTCAAATGCGTATCGAGCATGAGACCGTGATCCTGGCGGAAGGGGATATGATCGTGATCGAGCCTGGAGAAGCGCATACGTTCCTAACGAGTTCTCCCGATTATTTCCACGTGGTCGTTCACACACCAAGCCTTTCTGGAGATGCAGCACGTGCGGAAAAGCAACTAGTGCCGAGGAGCCGCTTGGGACTCTGACATTAGCGAGGAGGATATGGTGACAGCACAGGGCTAGCGCCGGAAGCTCTGGAAATGGTGATACAAAATGCCGTGGGCCTGCTCAAAGAGTTGTTCTAAAGGGCGCCAGAGTGGACGGGCGTTATCTCAACTTGCCAACAGCCCGGAGAGCATTGAGGATCCTGGCATCGGCCCTGGGATCGCGCCCAGTAAAGTACCCCCCCGAGGGGTACCCCAGATCGATACGCATCGTCTGCTCCTGCATCATGCACGGCTGCAGGATGACGATGCCATCGAAGCTCAAGGAAGAGAGAGGCGTCCAAAAGGCTCCGGCATAGATTCGCTCACCGCCAACACACACGACAAACGGCACGCCTCTGACACCGATGGACCGCGGAAAAGCCTGCTCTAGCTTTTGGCAGGCGGATGCCCGGAGTTTGATTTCGTGGGTGTCCGCCTGATAGCTCGCGAAATCGTCGCTGGTGAGCAAAGGCTGCTCCTGCAGCACCAAGCTGTCCAGCTCCATCTCTGCCAGATCAAGCGGAGCCGAGTCCTGAGCGGTCAAGTAGATAGCGAATTTCTCTGGAGGCGCCGATCGACAGGAGCCCAAGACCGCCGCAACCGAAAGCAGCAAAAGGAGGAAAACGGTTCTCTTGGGCATGTCTATACCCCATTCACACCACGATCCCCTGTAGACGCGTCGACAGCCAGACTCCAGAAGATAGCCACTTCACCCCTCTGCAGATCGTCGTTATGGTACAAGTCGTCGCGAATGCCGGTGAGGCGAAAGCCCAGATGTTGATAGAAGCGGCAAGCATCGATGTTGTTGTTTTGCGTCTCCAGGGTCAGGGCGCGGCAACCATGCTGCCGCGCCCATTCGGCCGCTCGTTGCATGAAATGACGCCCCAGGCCCCGCCGGCGATGGTGTCGATCGATGAGTATGTTCCAAACCATAGACGTTTGGTTCCAGGCCTGGTGTTCCGCATCGATAAGGCCCACAGGGCGGCCGGCGTGCTCGGCCAGAAGCTGTAGGCTATGACCTTCCTCCAGCCGACGCCGCACAAGAGCCAGGTCCTCCGAGACCAAGTCGTAGCCGTTTGGCTTGCCCAGAGGCGACGCGAGGGCCACCTCGTGCACAGTCCAAACCACACCGAGGCCCTGCACCAACTTGTCCACCTGTAGCACGGCATCGCTCACAAAGCCAGTGTCGATCTCGTGTAGGCGGGCGATATCTTCAAGCCTTAGGGGCCGGACGGAGACCGTGCTTTCCACGCAAGCCTCCTCCTGTTACCTGGCGCGCAAGTGGCTCAACACCTCAGGATTGACCACAAAAGGCGGGATATGCCCTTGCACCACCTCCCCTGAAACCTCGCAGA
>CAYQDH010000370.1:0-2817 GCA_964416075.1 uncultured Anaerolineales bacterium
CCCCCTGACGGCGCTGCATATCGCCCAGGATCTGGGCATCGCGCGACCCGAGGAGCAAGAGCGGGGCGCCGTGATCACGGGCCAGCAGTTGGCGGGCATGTCCGTCGAGGAACTGGAGACGGTGGTGGAAAAGGTCTCGGTCTACGCCCGTGTCAGCCCCGAGCACAAGGTCAAGATCGTCGAGGCGCTCAAGGGCCGCGCCCACATCGTGGCCATGACCGGCGACGGCGTCAACGACGCGCCTGCGCTCAAGCGCGCCGACATCGGCGTGGCCATGGGCATCACCGGCACCGACGTCAGCAAAGAGGCCTCCGACATGGTGCTGCTGGACGACAACTTTGCGACCATCGTCAATGCCGTGGAAGAGGGCCGCACGATCTATGAGAACATCCGCAAGTTCGTCAAGTATACGATGTCTAGCAACGTCGGGGAGATCATCGTCATGCTGCTGGCGCCGCTGGTGGGCCTGCCCATCCCGCTGACCGCGCTGCAAATCCTGTGGATCAACCTGCTGACCGACGGCTTGCCGGGGCTGGCCTTGGGCGTGGAGCCCGCCGCGCCCGACACCATGAGTCGGCGCCCGCACCCGCCCAGTGAGAGCGTCCTGGCGCGTGGGCTGGGCAGCTACATCCTCTGGGTCGGCCCACTAATGGGCATCGTGGCCCTCCTGCCGGCGCTGATCGGCGCGGGCGGCCCGTCGGACGCCTCGTTCGGCCCTTGGCGCACCATGGTCTTTACCACGCTCTGCCTAGCGCAGCTGGGCAACGCCCTGGCCATCCGTTCCGATCGCCTGCTCCTGACGCAACTGGGTCTGTTCAGCAACACGGCCCTGGTGGGCGCGGTGGCGCTGACCTTCCTGCTACAGCTCGCCGTCGTCTATCTGCCGTTCATGCAGGACATTTTTGGCACGCGGGCGCTTACCCTGGGGCAGTTCCTGATCAGCCTGGCGCTGAGCAGCATCGTGTTCATCGCCGTGGAGGCGATCAAGTGGATTCGGCAGCGCGCGAGGTAGGGGGAGGAGGCACGCCGCGGAGCGAAGCGATCTGCTGCCCTGGCCTGGGCAGCCATGGATGGTCCGTACTACCCAACGACGCCGGACGCGTCCGGCGCGAAGACCAGACCGCGGCAAGCCCATGCGTGGGTCCGGCCCGATGAGGGGAGTGGATAAAGGATTGGTAGTTCGCTGTGCGTTATAGGGTGATTCGTGTTCATACCCATGCTCTATGAAGCAGTACAGCCCTACAGCCAATCTTTTATCCCTACACCTAGTATTTTTCAACATTGCAATACTGTTTTATGTAGGGTGTGAAGGAACCGCCGTGGAGACGCGGTGGACCGGACCCCACACATAGGCCCCCGAGACGCGCTCTACGGCGGAACGCGCTACGGTTCCTTCACCCGCCGCCCCCCAACGCCGGACAGTGCCGGCTCGGGAAACCACCGCCTCCCCAAGCCCGATTGCCGTCTACCGCTTCTTGAGCACCATCGGCAGCGAAACCGTGGACTGTTTGAGCGTGTATTCCGCCTGGTCGACGGTCGTGTTTCCGTTGCGGTCGGTGCTGCTCACGCGGTAATAGCAGCGCTGCCCCTCCGCCAGTCCTGTCAGGGCCACCTCGTGCCGCTTGGCGTAGAGCGGCTCGCTCGCATTGTGGAGGTAGAGGCCAGGTTGCGGCCCATACTCTACAGTACCGATAGCCCACTCGTCCGTGACCCAGGTTACCCTCGGACCGATGGAGGATACCCCGCCGATCTGAGGCGGGATCTGGTCAGTGTCACTGGGATGGAGATAGCGAACACAATGATCATCGCTAACCCCAGGGCTAGTCCGCGCGTGTTCATTATGGCACCTGGTATATCAGAGCGAGACCGCCATGGGCGCACACCGTGATTTTGTGGGCATCCCCCGGTGCCAGTTGCGCGGCAGTCAGATAACCTTGTCCGACTACGCCATTGCACCACTGCGAGACTATCGCGTTACCATCGATCCCAAAAGACCCGGAGCAGCCATGCGGAATATCGTAGGGGCTGCCGCAACCGATCAATCCCCAACTTCGCTCCCAGTAGGTGAATTCGGATGGCATGGTGATAGTGAAATCATTCCCTCCTTCATATGTTTCTGCGACAAGCATGAGACGATTCGCGTTGGGATATCTAAAGTCATAGTAGGCAGGGCTTCTAAACGGTACTCTTGCTTGATTAGCTATAGAAGCGAGTATTTTATCAAATCTTGTTACCAAAGACGTTCCATTATAGTTTTTAAAGTCAAATATCTTGGCTACCGGGTCCGCCTCCATATAATAGGCCATGAACCATCCGTCCTTATGCACATAAACATGTACATCGTCCAGCTCTGGATAGTCATCTACCGCCACGGAACCGATGATATACTCGGGAGTCTTGGCCTCGATGGTGCGATAAGCGACCTCGACCAGCGCAAGGTCCACAGTGGCGCCGGCGTTGAAATAGGCGCAGATGCCCGCCTCATCGCCGATCAGCGAAGCGACCGAAGCCTCTTGCGCCTGGACCGCGCCGAGGAAGGGAGGGGCTTGCAGGTGCAGCGCGCTGCCGCCAGCGGCCGGGGCCACGGGCCTGGCCAGCAGGCCAACGCCCCATAGCAGAACGACCACGCACACAAGAACCACGGCACGGTTCGCAATCTTGCGCTTCATGTTGCTCCTTTGGTGAGGAATATGTTGTTTCTTGTGTTCGACGCCCACTCTTAAAATCTACATCAAGAAGGATGTCTCTGTCAAGACTATACACGCTTTGCCTGTGGTTGTTATGCGCCGGCAAGGGCAAAACCGTGATGACGCCACC
>CAYQDH010000370.1:2827-5769 GCA_964416075.1 uncultured Anaerolineales bacterium
TGCCGCCACCGAGACAAGCTGGCCGTTCCCGCGCTTGCGCTCCGGCGCGGCAACGGGTATCCTATGAGGGTATCAAATGGTAAGCCCGTAAGGAGGCCCTGGCGATGAGCGTTCCCCCTGAAACCATCCAGGTTTCTTGCGTCCAGATGCACTGGGCCAAGGACCTGGAATACAACCTCAAGCACACGCTCTACTTTATCCGCCAGGCCGCGGCGGAGGGCAGCCGCGTGGTCCTCTTCCCCGAGGCCACGCTGACCGGCTATTATTTCCCTTACCTGACCACCCTCGACCCGGCGCAAGTGCAGGACGCCCTGGATGCCGTGGCCCAAGCGGCGCGCGAGGTGAGCCTGTGGGTGATCGTTGGCGCCATCTGGCGGGGCGCCATCCAGCGCACCGAGGATCGCTACCTCAACCTGGCCCATGTCATCTCCCCGGATGGCGTTGTGGTGCACAGCTATGCCAAGGTGCACATGGCCGGGGCCGACGAGCAGCGCTATTGCCGCGGCGGCGATAACCTCTCCCTGTTCGAGATCGATGGCATCCCCTGCACCATGGTCATCTGCCGCGATGGCCGTCACCCGGAGCTCTATCGCCTCCCCGCCATGGCCGGCGCGCAGATCCTCTTTCACCCCTCGTGCAGCTCGGACGATCTGCAGGCGGTGTGGTGGAAGCGCACCGCCGGCCGCGCCCAGCAGCCCGCCGGACCCACCACGCGCATCTACCATTGCGTGGCCAACACCGTGGGCCAATCGCCCGACGGCCTTCAGGCTTCCAGCGGGCAATCGTTCATCCGTGACCCCAGTGGCCTGCCCTTGGCCGAGGCGGGTTATTACCATGAGGAGATGATCACCGCCGTGCTGGACCTCTCCCGAGCCGATCGCTACTACGCCCTGCAGAGCCTGGAGCACCCGGCATTCCTGCGTCCCTATTGGGAGGCCATGGTGCGGGAGGTGAAGGAGAGGGCGAAGCAAGAGTGACTGGAGGCGGTTGGTCATATAACAGCGAGAGGATATAACAACGAATGAGCAGGGACTCGCGATTCACGAATGCCGCACACAGCAGTATTCGCGATTCGTGGAACCCTCCGGAGTCGTTGTTATATGGAACGTAGGCCGGCGAAAGGAGATAGAATGGTCTTCCCGATATCTATCAGGCAGCGCGAGTCGTTCGATGGAGGTTGGAAGTTTTGCTTGGGCGATCCGCCCGGCGTGGCGGAGGCGGCTGTCGCGGCCAGGGCCTTCGACGATAGCTCCTGGCGCGAGGTGACCCTGCCCCACGACTGGAGCATCGAGGGGCCGGCCCCCTTTGATTCCGAAAACCCCAGCGGCTCCGGCGGAGGCTATGTGCCCGGCGGCGTGGGCTGGTATCGTAAATCGTTCCAGCTCCCCGCGGAAGCGCAGGGCAAGACGGTGTGGATCGAGTTCGATGGTGTCTACAAGGATGCCGACGTCTACCTCAACGGCCAACACCTGGGCTTCCATCCCTATGGCTATACGAGCTTTTACTATGACCTGACCCCCTATCTCCACGTGGATGGGTCGAATGTCCTGGCTGTGCGAGTGGACGATCTGGCGCAGCCCGATTCGCGGTTCTTCACCGGCGCCGGGATCTATCGCCACGTCTGGCTGAGCACTATGGCGCCCTGCCACATCGCCCACTGGGGCGCCCACGCCTGCACGCCGCGCATCGGCCCCGACAGTGCCTCCCGCACTGGCGCCGCCAGCGCATTGCATGCTGGCGCCGACTATGCGCGGGTCGACGTGATGGTCCGGGTGTGCAACGAGACGGCCCAAGAGAGGCTCTGCACGTTGGTCACCCGCGTGCTGGACCCGGAAGGCAACGTCGTCGCCGAGCGCCAGTCGCTCCACGCCATCCCCGCGCGCGGCGAGCACGCCATCCCCCACCGCCTATTTGTGGATGCCCCTCACCGCTGGTCGCTGGAAGACCCTTACCTGTATACTGTGTATAATGAGCTACTGGACGGCGAGGATGCGCTCGACGACGATGCGATCCCCCTGGGGATCCGGGAGATCGACTTCGACGCCGAACGCGGCTTCTCCCTCAATGGTCAACATGTCAAGCTCAATGGCGTCTGCCTGCACCACGATGGCGGCTGTGTGGGCGCTGCCGTGCCCGAGCGCGTGTGGCAGCGAAGACTGGAGCTGCTCAAGCAGATGGGCTGCAATGCCATCCGCTCCAGCCACTATCCGCCCGCGCCCGAGTTCCTGGACCTTTGCGACCGCATGGGTTTTCTGGTGATGGATGAGGCTTTCGACGAGTGGCGGCAGGGCAAGGTGCTCTACAGCTATCACCAGCACTATGACCAGTGGTTCGAGGAGGACCTGCTCAGCATGCTGCGGCGCGACCGCAACCACCCCAGCATCGTGCTCTGGAGCGTGGGCAATGAGGTTCCCGAGCAATCGCGCCCCGAGGGGGCGGAGATCCTGCGTAAGCTCATCGAGATCGTGCGGCGCGAGGATCCCACGCGGCCCATCACCTCCGCCTGTGACCACATGAATTCGCCCACCCCCACCACCCTGGAATTCGCCGGATTGCTGGATGTGGTGGGCTACAACTATGTGGACCGCTGGGGCGAACTGAAGGAGCGCTATTACGAGGACGATCACCATCGCTTCCCCGCGCGCGTGATGATCGGCAGCGAGAACTCGTCGCTGGGGGGCATTCGCGGCCATTACAGCCTGGGGGGCGACCAGGGCTGGTACCCGCCTTACCATTCGCGCATGATCACCCCCGAGCAGCTGTGGAAATTCACCAAGATGCACGATTATGTGGCGGGTGATTTCATGTGGACGGGGATCGATTACCTGGGGGAGGCGCGTTGGCCCAGCAAGAACGCCTCCAGCGGGGTGATCGACCTGTGCGGTTTTCCCAAGGACGGCTACTATTTTTACCAGAGCCAGTGGACCGCGGAGCCGGTGCTG
>CAYQDH010000371.1:0-5765 GCA_964416075.1 uncultured Anaerolineales bacterium
CACGGCGACTCGGGCCTGGGACCCACCAGGCTCATCTCCCCGCGCAGCACGTTCACTAACTGGGGTATCTCATCCAGCTTCCATTGGCGTAATGCCCTGCCCACCCGCGTCACCCTGGGGTCGCAGCCGACAGTCACCGCCGATCCCATGCGATCGGCATTCATGCACATCGTTCTGAACTTGATCATGCGAAAGGGCTTGCCCCATCGCCCGATGCGCTGCCCCAAGTAAAAGACTGGGCCTCGCGAGTCGAGCACCACGGCCATGCCCACCAGCAACAGTAGCGGCGACAGTAGCGCCAGCGCCACCGTCGCCACCATGACATCCAAGACTCGTTTAACCAGCGCCGTAGAACCGCTCATTGCCGCCCTCACTTTCAGTGGATGGCTGCCACCCTGTGGCCGGAAACCACTCGCTTGACTGCGTCGATCACATCTTGCACATCCTCCTCGCTCATTTTGGAATAGAGCGGGAGGGAGATGATGCGGTCATAGATACGCTCGGTGTTGGGATAGTCTCCCCGGTTGTAGCCATACGTGCGGCGGTAGTAGGGGTGCAAGTGCACCGGGATAAAGTGCACGCTGGTGCCGATATTTTCGGCGCGCAGGGCATCGATAAACTGAGCGCGGTTGATCGTCAACCGGTCCAGGTTGAGCTGGATGACATAAAGATGCCATGCGTGACGCAGCCCCTTGTTTACCAGGGGGATTTGCAGCTCGGGCATATCCCGGAAGGCATCGTTGTACATGCGGGCATAGCGTGCGCGCGTCTCGATAAAGCCCTCCAGCCGCTCCAGTTGGTGCAGGCCCATGGCGGCTTGTATATCGGTCATGTTGTATTTAAAGCCAGCGAACATAACCTCATAATACCAGGACCCTTCGCTCGTATAGCGTTTCCAGGCGTCCTTGCTGATGCCGTGCAGGCTGAGCATCCGCATCGTCTCTGCCAGTTCCTCGCGGGTGGTGGAGATCATCCCCCCCTCAGCGGTGGTCATGTTCTTGGTGGCGTAAAAGCTAAAGGCCGTCACATCGCCGATCGTGCCGATCATACGGTCGTTATAGCGGGCGCCGATGGCGTGCGCGGCATCTTCGATGACGTATAGATGATGCTTCTTGGCCAAGGCCATGATCTCGTCCATCCTGCAGGGCTGCCCGCCAAAGTGCACCGGGATGATCGCTTTGGTGCGCGGGGTCACGTGCTTTTCGAGTTCCTGGGGGTCGATATTGAAATCGTCGCCGATATCGGCAAAGATGGGCATCCCCCCCTGATGGATAATGACGTGGGCGGTGGAACAAAATGTGAGCGGCGACGTGATGACCTCATCATCGCGCTCCACGCCGATGGCGGCCAGGGCAACGTGGAGCGCGCCCGTACACGAATTCACGGCGATCGTGTGTTCCGCCCCGATATAACGGGCGATGCGTTGCTCGAACTCCTTGGTCTTGGGTCCGGTGGTGATCCATCCCGAACGCATTGTTTGCACGACCTCATCGATCTCTTGTTCCCCGATATCGGGCAGGGCAAAGGGCAAGAACTTAGCTCTGGTCTGCGTTGCTATTCCCACAACCACTCTCCTCTCAATCAATGTCTAGATAACGCCAAGCCAATAATCCGAATTGGTCCGCGGGGGCAACCCATGCCGCCCTCTACGAGACGACGATCTGTTGCAGGGCCGCGAGCATTTCCCCCTTGTAAGGGGCCAGGCATTCCGGCCAATCTTGGGCCGCTGGCGGCCTCCGGCCCTCCAGGTAAAAGCGCATGATTCCCTCGGCCTTGGCCAGGATATGGCTAGAAGGGTCGCGCGCGACGGCGCGCTGGACCAGAGAATGGCTCATCTCGTTGGCCAGGGGCGCCAGGACAGGGTTGAACACCACACGTTGGCGCACGGGCTTGGCTGTACAGCCCATGCGCAGCTTGAACTCGTCCACAGTGGCGGGCGCATCCAGCGAATGCAGCCCAAAAAATACACCGTTGATCCCCGGGCGCTGAACGGCTTGCCGGATGATCTCATAGAAGATGGCATTGTTGGGGCGATAATCGAGATGCGCCGTCGCGCTCTGTTCGTGGGGCAGGGTAAAACGATCGTCGCAGGTGAAGGCCAGGAAGGAGGCCGTCAGCTCGTCATGATGCAGCGCCCCCCAGGCTTCGAATCCCGGCAGGTCTTCGGCTGTGGTGCACATGCGCCGCCACCATGTCTCGCTTTCCGCGCCCAGTCGTCCCTGGCGCTCCAGCGTATCTCGGCGCAGCGCCCAGCCCTCTTGGGCCAACCGCGCGAGCGGAATCTGGCGCACCTCTGCGTACTCTAGCCCGCGGCGAGTGTTCTGCCGCGCTTGCCTCGTCAGCGATGCCAGGCCGTACTGGGGGTTCTCGCAAACGATGTGATAGCTCACCTTGCCCTGGCTCGCGGAGAAGGGCGTCGAGTAGCGCAGGGCGATGCCGCCCTGCCGCAACAACAGCTCCCGCAGTTCCTTTGCCGGTGGCTCGATGAGCCAATGATAGGGAAAGGCCTGCCACACGCGCGCGCCCGCCTCGTACCAGTAGCTGCTGGCCGTGCGCACCACGCGATATCCCTGTCGGCGAAACCACTCGGCGAAGGTATCGGCGTTCATGCCCCCGCTCCCTGGGCCTTGACCTGGGCCGCGACCCAGGGATAGGTGAGCGAGATACCCTCCTTGAGGTATACCCGGGGGCGCCAGCCTATGGAATAGGCCCGTTCGTTAGAAAAGTTCCGCGATTGCACACCCACCGGCCCTGGGACATGCACGATATGGATCTCTTTGCCCGCTACCTCGGCCACCGTAGAGACCAATTCGTCGACCGTCACATATTGCGGGCAACCCAGGTTAGTGGCCCCCGTCAGATCCGACTGCATCAGCCGGTAGATGCCATCCACCATGTCGCTGACAAAAGTGTAGGAGCGAATCGCCGACCCGTCACCCCACACCTCCACGGTGCCGCCATCGGGCGCCTGGGCCACCTTGCGGCACATGGCCGCCGGGGCCTTTTCTCGCCCCCCGGTCCAGGTGCCTTCGGGGCCATAGCAGTTCTGAAACCGGGCGATCCTCACCTGCATGCCATAGCGACGGGCATAGGCCATCGCCGCTCGCTCGGCGTACAGCTTTTCCCAGCCATATTCGTTATCGGGATTCGCCGGGATCGCCTGATCCTCGGTCATCTCGGGCTCGCCGGGCTGCATATCGCGGTATACACAGACCGAGGAGGAGAAGAAATAGCGCGGGATCTCCATTTGGGCGGCCGTATGTACCATGTGCATGTTGATCAGCATGTTATTGTGCATGATCTCGCACTCGGCAAAGGAAATGAACCCCATGCCGCCCATGTCCGCGGCCAGCTGATAGACCTCGTCAAAACCTCCCTGCACATCGAGCGCGGCCCTGCAATTCGCTGGCTCCCGCAAGTCCGACAGCATAAACTCGTGGGCGGCGGTCGGTGCGAACTCGTGCGCTTTGATATCCACCCCGCGCACCCAATAGCCCTCGCTAACCAGCCTCTTGACCAGATGCCCCGCGATAAAGCCCCCCGCGCCACAAACCAGTGCCTTTTTCATCCTCGTGATCTCCTATGTCGTGCGTTATGATCCTTGCCGCCCATGGCGGCTTGCTCGCCTCGCTGGCAGCAGAGACGCGAGCATACGTTCGTACATCTCTACACAATGTGAACGAGAGAAGCGAGACTCGAGCATCGCTCGCCCATTCTCCCCCATCCTGGCCAGGTGCTCTGCTTCAGCCTTGGCCTGCACGATGGTCTCCGCCAAAAGCGCCGGCTGCTCAGGGGGCACATTGAGCCCGCAATGGCCCTCCTGCACCAACTGCGCGATCTCGCTCTCCGGCGGCGCCACCGTGAGGATGGGCCTGCCGCTGGCCATCACATTGTAGATCTTGCTCGGCAGTGAGGTGAGTGCAGAGCTGCGATTGAGTGTCACCAGGCTGATGTCGGCTGCCGCCATCATCTCCGGAAAGACCTCGCGGGGCTGATAAGGCAGGAATACGACATTACGTAAGCCCTGGGCCTGAGCCAGCTGCTGCAGGGCTTCTTTCTTGGTGCCTTCGCCCACGATGACAAAGCGTATATCGGGCTGGCCCCGCAAGAGGGCTGCCGCGCCCAACACATCCTCCAGGCAGGAGGTCACCCCTATGTTGCCTGCATACAACACCACAAACTTGTCCGCCAGGCCATGTTGCGCGCGGAACGGCCCCTCCTTGGGCAGCGGCCGCACGATATCCGGATCGGCCCACACCGGGATCAAGGTCATCCGGCTATCGGGGACGCCTTTGCCCAGCAGGTTCTTGCGAAAGCTCTCCGAGATGAGCGAGATGTGCGCTGCCCGGCGGTATAGAAAGCGCTCCATGGCGGAAAAGAAGCGGATCGCGGCGTGGTTCTGCAGCATCCCCGTCGCCACCGCCGCATCGGGATAGAGATCCTCCAGCTCCAGCACCCAGGGCACGCCCCAAACTCGGGCCAATAACCAGGCCGAAACGCCCAACGGCAGGGGCGGGGAATAGTTCACCAGGATGTCGGGCCGTCCCGCGAATAGGCCCCCGTAGAGCGCCGTCGCGCTATAGGTGCCATAGTGCCAGATGCGCGGCCAGAAGGCTTTGCGCGGCGATATGTAGCTCCAGGTGCGGATGACCCGCACACCATCCAACCACTCTTCCTGGTAAAGGGCGTTGCGATAGCCGGGGAATACGCGCCCATAGGGATAACTGGGCGCCCCGGTGATGAACGTTACCCGATGGCCCCGTTTCACCAGGTCCGTGGCCAGCTCGGTGATGAGCACCGCCGCGCTGACCTCTTCAGGGGCATAGCATTGGGCCATGAACATCACATGCATGTCAGACGATCCCCCGCCATCACGGCGCAACCTCGGATTCGATCCTGCGCACCAACCTGGCCGGGTTCCCTGCCACGATGGTGAACGGCGCCACATCGCTCGCCACCACGCTGCCCGCCCCGATCACGCTATTCTGCCCCAGCCTGACACCTTTCAAGATCAGGCAGTTCATGCCAATAAAGACATTGTCCTCGATCACGATCGGCTCTGCGCCCCCCTCTGAGGGTTTGATCCAGCGCTCTCTGGGGTCAACCGGATGAAAATCGGTATCTGCGATGATGGTGTTAGCCCCTATGACTACATTGTTGCCGATAGTTATTCGGTTCGCAGCGCAGAGACTGCCGCCCGTCACCCGCAGGTTGGCTCCCGCCTCCAACACGGCCCCCGGCTCGCGGGTGGAGATAACCACCGGATGGTAGGGCGCCAGCGGATTGGAGCGAACCGATGAGCGCAACTGCATGCCGGGACCAAAGCGCATGACGCTGCGGCGGTGCTTTTGTACGACAGGGAGCCCGTAGCAGCGCCAGTCTCGGCCCCAGGGGATGCCGTTTAGGGCAAAGAGAAGTCGTACGATGGGCCACACCAGCCAACACTCCACCTCGTTCGCTATCTTCCAGGGTGTATCCAGGATCTGGCCGAGCCTATCGCCTGCTAACCCTCCTGGCCGCGCTCTCATCACTGCTTTATCCCCCACTCGGACTTTTGGGCTCTGTGGCGTGGACCGCCGGGATGCCCTCCGTCGGCTGCACCTTACCTGCCGCCAGCACCGCCCCGTAGATATCCGCCAGTTGCTGCACACGCTGTTCCATATCGAACCGCTCGAGGACCAGCTGGTAACTGTGCACCCCCAGCGTGTGGCGCAGATCCTCGCTCGCCGCCAGCCGTCGAATCGCCTCTGCCAACTGCTTGGGCC
>CAYQDH010000372.1:0-1684 GCA_964416075.1 uncultured Anaerolineales bacterium
AGGAGAACCAGGTCAGGTACATCGAAAAGTTCGTGCAAAAGGGCCTCCGCCCCGACGTGTGGTGGATCGACGCCGGCTGGTATCCCTGCTACAACGACAAGGGCGAGCGCAGGTGGCCGATCACCGGCACCTGGGAGCCCGATGCGGAGCGCTTTCCCCGCGGTATGAAGCCCGTCTCCGACTATGCGGCCAGCCAGGGCGCCGACCTGTTGGTGTGGTTCGAGCCGGAGAGGGTGCGGCCCGGCACCAAGATCGATGTGCAACACCCCGAGTGGCTGCTCAGGATCGAGGGCAACGAGAACGCCCTGCTCAACCTGGGCAACCCGGATTGCCGCCAATGGCTGACCGACCATGTGTGCCAGCTGATCCAGGATAACGGCATCAAGATCTATCGCCAGGATCACAACTTTCCGCCGCTGGAATACTGGCGTAGGAACGAGCCCGAGGATCGCCAGGGGATGAACGAGAACTTGCACGTGCAGGGCTACCTGCGCTATTGGGATGAGCTGTTGCTGCGCAACCCCGGCCTATGGATCGATTCCTGCTCCAGTGGCGGGCGGCGCAACGACCTGGAGACCATGCGCCGCTCTGTGCCCCTGCACTATACCGACTATGGCTACGGCGACCACCCCATCAAGCTGGCCTTCCATCGCACGATGTTCGAGTGGATACCCTATTTCAAGGAATGCACGCTCTCCTGGGACATCGGCGGCAGGGATAGGTTCGATAACCGTATCGATAGCTACTCCTTCCACTGTGGCCTGGCGGCCATGCTCTTCCCCTCGCTGGACATCCGCCGGGACGATAACGACTATGCCCTGGCGGCCAAGATGGTCGATATCTGGCGCAAAGCGGCGGGCCCGCTCCTCTATGGCGACTATTACCCGCATACTCCCTTTCACCGTAGCGCCAATCGTTGGGTGGCCTGGCAGTTCGATTGCCCGGAGACGCGCTGCGGACTGGTGCAGGGCATTCGCCTGCCCGAGTCGCCGGACGGGGCGATCACCATCCATTTGCAGGCGGTCCACCCCGAGGAAACGTACATATTCGAGAACATGGAGACGGGCGCCGTCAAAGAGATGCCGGGCCAGCAGCTGCTGGACCATGGTCTGACCTTTGCGCTGGCCCCACGAAGCGCTGCCATCTGGTTCTATCGCCGGGTGGTCATGGGCGACATGGGATAGCGTATCGCTCGCGCAGGAACACGAGGCATTGACGCCGCCTGCCGCCGCGTCTAATATAGGGCTCGCGTTGGCCGATGCGCCAACGCGAGTCCTTGTTGCGCGCGGTGATCTCCGCGCCAGGCACCAACCAGGAGGTACAGGCTATGCCAGCTTTTCCATTTGCCAAGCGCGCCATCCACCTCGACTTTCATACCATGCCCGGTATTTACGATGTGGGACGCGATTTCGATGCTGCGCAGTTCGCCCAGACGCTCGCGAACGCGGGCGTCGACTATATTACCGTCTTTGCCAAGTGCAACCTGGGGTTTGCCTACTATCCCACCCAGGTCGGCATCGTGCACCCGGGCCTGCAGGTGCCCGACCTGCTCGGGCCGATGGTCTCCGCTTGTCATGAGCGAGGCATTCGCATCGCCGCCTACATCAACACCGGCCTGGACCACGAGTGCTCGGTGCGCCACCGCGATTGGTGTAAGCTCGACGCCCACGGCCGGGTCTACGAC
>CAYQDH010000372.1:1694-5764 GCA_964416075.1 uncultured Anaerolineales bacterium
TGGAGCGCATGGGCCATTTCTTCCGCAAGATGTGTCTCAATACCCCTTACGCCCAGTACACCCTGGACATGGTGCAAGAGGTGCTCGATCGTTATCCTGTCGATGGCATCTTTCTCGATTGCTTTACCACCGACCCCTGCTACGGCGGCGAGTGCGTCGACGAGATGCGCGCCCTGGGCATGGATGTGGCGGACGCAGCACAGGTGATGGAGCACGATTGGCTGGTGACGCAGCGCTTCTGCGGCCAGGTGGAGGAGATGGTCCGCCGCAAGGGCCTCGATATCAACATCTACTTTAACGGGCTGCCCTACCGCAACGAGCCCACGCACGTCGAGCTCGAGGTGCTGCCCACCGGCGGCTGGGGCTACGACTATCTCCCCTGGGCCATCCGCTATGCCCGCACCCTCGGGCGGCCCTACTTTACCATGACCGGCCGCTTTCACAAGAGCTGGGGCGATTTCGGCGGGCTGCGCCCCTACCAGTCGCTGCTCTACGACTGCTACTATTCCATCGCTAATGGCGGCACCTGCTCGGTGGGCGACCACATGCACCCCCGTGGCCCGCTAGACCCCGCCGTGTATGCCACCATCGGCCAGGCCTACGCCGAGACGCGCAAGCTGGACCCCTGGACCGAAGGGGCCCGGTCCGAGGCGGAGATCGCCATCGTCGCTCCGATGATCGGGCACTATACCCGGCCCAAGGCCACGCGCGATAGCGTAGCCGGCGCCGCCCGCATGCTCTCCGAGCTCAAGCAGCAGTTCGACGTCTGCGATGGCCAGGGCGACTTGTCGCCCTATCGCCTGCTGATCCTGCCCGACGAGGCGCCCATGACCCCGGCTCTGCAGGCCAAGCTGGAGGCGCACGTGGCGCGGGGTGGCGCCCTCATCGCCTCGGCTGCGGCAGGCTTGGACGCCGAGCGGACGGCCTATGCCCTACCCAACTATCCGGCCATCTATGGGGGGCCCGAGCCCCACGATCCCGCTTTCTTTGTCGCCGGCTCCGAGGTTGCCCAGGGCCTCCCCGCCATGCCCTTGACCATCTACACCCCTGGCGTGGCCATGCAGGCCGCCGAGGGGGCTACGGTGCTGGCGCGCCTGTTCAAGCCCTACTTTAACGTGGCCACCTGGGATTGGCGCCACGAGAACATGTACCTGCCCCCCGAGGGGGACACGGGCCGCCCGGCGCTCGTGCAGCGCGGACCGATCTACCACTTTAGCTTCCCCATCTTCCGCGCCTATTTCGATCATGCGGTGGTGCAATATCGCACCCTGTTGGGGAACTGCCTGGCGCAGATTTTGCCCGATCCCCTGGTGCGCACGCGCAACCTGCCCTCCTTCGGCCAAGTCACGGTGACGAACGTGGGCGTCGATACCATGGTGCACCTGCTCACCTACGTTCCCGAGCTGCGCGGCCCCACGCACCAATTGATCGAGGAGCCGATCACCGTCTCGGGAGTGCAGGTGGAGCTGCGCGCCGCTGGGCGCAAGGTCGAGAAGGTGTACCTCGCTCCCGGCCGTGAGCCCCTGGCCTATGAGCAGGTGGGCGACTATGTGCGCGTCACCGTGCCCCAGGTGGCCGGCTACCAGATGGTGGTCTTTGAGGCGTCGCAAGCGTAACCGGGCATCCGTTTGTACCGCAAGTTGCCCAACTTGCGGCCTATGTCATAAATAGTGCAAAAGAAGGATCTCTACTCCAGCAAACGGAGATCCCTCACTTTGCTCAAGATGACAATCGTGCTGCCCTCGGGCCAGCAGTAATCAGGAGGGATAATGGCTGCAACATGGTACGATACCAGTTACCGCAAGCTGTTCTTCGACTTTCACAGCCCCGGCGCCACCCGTGGCCTGGCCACGGGCTTTGACGCCGAGCGTTGGGCCGATCGCCTGCACGCGGCCCATGCGCAGGCCGTCTCCGTGTTTGGCAAGTGCGGCTATGGCTATTCCTACTACCAAAAGGGCGCTATTCGTTACAGGCATCCCTACCTCCCCGAAGGGTTGGACATGCTGGGCGAGCAACTGGAGGCCCTGCACAGGCGGGGCATGCGCGGCATCGGCTACTATCACACTTTTGGCAGCGAGCCGGTCGCCCGCGACTATCCGGATTGGCGCATCTGCGACGCCGACGGCCAGCCCCAAGGCCATGGCATCTGCTTGCTCAGCCCTCTGCTCGAGCGTTGGATGCTGCCCCACGTGCGTGAGATCGTCACCCTCTACGATGTGGATGCCATGTTCTTCGATGGCACCTACGCCAACCGCGTGTGCTATTGCCCTGCTTGCCGCGACCGCTTCAGCCGCGACACCGGCCTCGACCTCCCGCGCGACGAGCAAGACCCGGCCTGGCCGCGCTATGTGGCCTGGGCGCTGGAGGCTTTCCGGCAGGTGAGACACGACATCTGCGAGACGATCCACCGCGCGCGGCCCGGTCTGCCCATCTCCTTCAACTGGGTCTACACCCAGCGCCAGCCGGAGGCGGTGCCGGACGAGGTGGGCGTGTTGATGGCGGACATCTTTCCCCAGGACCAGGCTTTCGAGGGGAGCTACCTTTCGCATTTCTGGGCCATGCTGGAGCGCCCCTTCGACGTGATGAACTCTGCCTTCCTGCAGTGGTGGGGCGATTGGGGCTGCAAGCCAGCGGCGGCCATGCAACAGGAGGTGGCCACGGCCATCGCCAACGGCGGGCTCACCTGGATCGGCTACCAGATGAACGAAAAGTTCGACGTCGAGCCCGCGGTGATGGCCGAGATGGGCAAGACGCTAGCTTTCGTTCAAGAGCGCGAGCCGCTGCTGGCTGGGGCACAACCGATCCCCAACGTCGCGGTGTTGCACAGTCTCCATTGGAACCGGGCGGCTGGACCATCCGTGCCCCAGGACGCGGGTTGGCTGGGCCGAAAAGCAGGACTCTGGGATGACGGCTGGGCTGCCCAGAGGCCCAGCTTCCACCCCGGCGAGGATGCTCCTCGCGGCGTGCACCGCGCCCTGACGGAGAGCATGATCCCCTACCATTTCGTGCACGAGGGGGTCTTGCTCAGGCGCTTGCCCGAGTTCCGCGCCCTGATCATCCCCGACCAGCGCTACCTGGCGCCGGAGGTGGTGCAGGCGCTGGATCCCTGGGTGCGCGCGGGGGGCGTGCTCGTGGCCACCGCGCTCAGCGGCACCCTGGACCGAGACTATCAGCCGGCCGGCCGCTTTGCCCTGGAAGAGCTGCTGGGCCTGCGCTACGAACGCCCCTACGAGCAGCCCCACGCCTACATCGAGGTCACGGACGAGCGCCTCAAGCCGGGGACGCTGGACATGGCTCACCTGGCTGAGGCGCCCTTTGCCCTGGCCACGCCGACCGCTGACGATGTCCAGGTTTTGGCCAAGCTGCGCCGCATTTACCTTCGCAGCGATGGCCAGTTCCTGCTGCGCTGGTCGCCTGTGGGGGAGGATTCCGGCTACCCGGCGATCACCGTGCGGCAGGTGGGCCGTGGCTGGGCCGCCTACATCGCGGGGGAGGTCTTTCACGCCTACCAGGTGAAGAACCAGTGGAACCTGAAGCACGTGGTGGCTAACCTGCTCAAGATGCTGATGCCGGAGCCGCTGGTGGAGGTGACCGCGCCGGCCTGGGTGGAGGTGGTGCTCATGCGCCAGCCTGTGAAAGGCGGCCAGCGACTCCTGGTGCACCTGGTCAACCACCACGGCAACCGACCCGTGGACGGCAACAACGTCTGCGTGGAGCAGGTGCTGCCCGTGCGAGATATCCAGGTGCAGCTCGCTCTGGCTGCCGCGCCGAAGCAGCTGACGCTGGAGCCGGGCGAACACGATGTGCCCTGGGTCTACGACCGGGGCCGCCTGAGCGTGTCGGTGCCGGAGGTGGAGATCCATCGGGCCATCGCCATTAGCCTCGAATGATGCATGTTGGCAAACTAACCTGGTAGTGCCGCGGGACGGCACCTGGCGCCTGGGCTCGTCACGGTTCCCGGACCTGGCGTGCGTGTGGTACACTGCGGACGATGCCAAGGCGTTGCTCGTGATCAATCCAGGCATGTGGCCATTCACCAGGGCAGCCACTGCGCTAAGGGCTGGCTCAAC
>CAYQDH010000373.1:0-2691 GCA_964416075.1 uncultured Anaerolineales bacterium
TCTGCACCGCGCCGCCAGAGGTGATCCCCGTCTGGTCGGTGAGCTCGATAGAGGAGAAGGTAGCCCCATGGAGCCCATCTCGCCCGGTGCGCCCGCCCAAGACCACGATCAGGTCGCCGGGACGCGCCTCACGTGGATGGGAGTTCAGGGGCGCGATCCCCAGGCAGCCGCAGTAGACCAGCGGGTTGGCGGTATAGCCTGGCTCGAAGACGATGGCCCCATTCACCGTGGGGATGCCCATCTTGTTGCCGTAATCCTCGATGCCCGCCACCACGCCATTGTAGATGCGTCGTGGGTGTAACACGCCCCCCGGCAACTGCTCCATGGGCATGTCCAGTGGGCCAAAGCAGAGCACGTCCGTGTTGGCAATGGGTCGCGCCGAGACGCCGATGATGTCGCGCACCACGCCGCCCACGCCGGTATTGGCTCCGCCAAAGGGCTCCAATGCCGAGGGATGGTTGTGCGTCTCCAGCTTGAAGGAAACCTCGTATCGCCCGTCATAGTCTATGATCCCCGCATTGTCCACAAAAGCCGAGCGCACCCACGGCGCCGCGATCTTGTCCGTGGCCGCCCTCAGGTAGGTGCGGATCAAGCTGTCGATGCGTTCCTCGACGATGCCCTCGGGGGTGGCTTCCCTATACTCTACGATCCCTTTGAAGGTCTTGTGTACACAGTGCTCGGACCATGTCTGGGCGATACTCTCCAGCTCCACATCCGAGGGATCGCGCCCCTCTGCGCCAAAGTACTGCTGCACGGCGCGCATCTCGGCCAGGTCCAGCGACAGGAGCCGCTCCCGCGAGAGGCGCAGCAAAGCCTGTTCGTCCAGGTCGCGCAGCGGCACAACCTCGGCGCGAAGCTCCGAGTCAGGCAGGTCCACGCCCACGTGCGGCGTCAGCTGCCCCAGCTCATAGTACTGGATCACCTCGTTGCACAACAGGCGCTTGACGATGGTATGGACTGTGGCCTCATCGGGCGCGCCATGCTGGCCGGTCCCATACATCAGGTAACTCTGGGCCGACGCGGCCGCGTGCAGCCCGCGGATGTCCAGCAAGCTGGCCCGCGCCATGATATTCTCCGCCACGCTATCCGTGACCCCAGGGAGCAAGCCCACCTCGACACGAACGGCCCCCGCGACCCCAGTCTCCCTCGCCTCTCCTCTCACAGGGTGAGTGGTAGAAGCGACCTCCGCGGCCCCAGTCTCCCTCCCCTCTCCCATGGCGAGCCGTGTACTCACGGCCATGGGAGAGGGGCCGGGGCTGAGGGCCATAGCCCAGGAGGCGCGCTGGGTCACCGGATCGGCCAACAATTCGTTGCACAGCCGGCCAAGCTCCGCTTCGGTCAATTTGCCTCGCAGAAAGTACAGCTCGTGCCGCTCCACACGGGTGACCTCCTGGATGCCCAGGGCCCCGATATCGTTCAGCAGGTAATCGTCTCGCAACTCTCCCGGCAGGGGCGCCACCTGAACGCGATAGATTCGCTCCACAGGACTATTTTCCATACTAGATCGTGTCCTTACGGCTGCAACTGGTAGTTGGGCGCTTCTTTGGTGATGATCACGCTGTGCGGATGACTTTCTATAAAGCCTGCATTGGTGATGCGCACAAAACGAGCCTTGGCGCGCAGGTCGGCCAGGCTGGCCGCCCCCACATAGCCCATGCCCGAGCGCAACCCGCCCATCAGCTGAAAGACCACGTCCCCGAGGGTACCTTTGTAGGCCACGCGCCCCTCGATCCCTTCGGGCACCAGCTTTCCGCTGGACAGGCTACCATCGCGGCTCGGCAGATCCACCTGCCCTGTGGCATAGCGATCGCGGCCATAGCCTTTCATAGCCCCCATAGAGCCCATGCCGCGATACTCCTTGAAGCGACGGCCCTCATAGATCACCACTTCCCCTGGGCTCTCCTCCAGCCCGGCAAGCAGGTTGCCGAGCATCACAAAGCTGGCGCCTCCGGCGAGAGCCTTGACAATATCCCCCGAGTAGCGGATCCCCCCATCGGCGATGATCGGCACGCCGAGCTCCGCTGCGGCTTGGGCGCACATCATTACTGCCGTCATCTGTGGCATCCCCACACCCGCCACTACGCGGGTGGTGCAGATCGAGCCTGCACCCACACCCACCTTGACAGCATGGGCTCCTGCTGAGATCAGGTCGCGTGTGCCCTGTGGCGTCACGACGTTGCCGGCGAGCAGGGCCATATCGGGATAGAGCCCTCGGAGCTTTTCCGTCGCCCGTAGCACCATCTCCTGGTGCCCATGGGCCGTATCCAGGGCGAGCACGTCAACCCCGGCGGCTACCAACGCCGCCGCCCGCTCTAGATAATCGGGGCCCACACCCACCGCCGCACCGGCCAACAGGCGCCCCTGAGGATCGACGGCTGCGTTAGGATAGTCACGCTTCTTCTGGATGTCCTTGACGGTTATCAAGCCCTTCAGATGGAATTGCTCATCCACTAGGGGTAGCTTCTCAATGCGATGTTTCTGCAAGATCTTGAGCGCTTCTTCCAACGTGGTACCCAGGGGCGCCACTACCAGGCCCTCCGAGGTCATGAACTCGGTCACCGGCTTGTCGTCTTCGGTGGCGAAACGGATATCGCGGTTGGTGAGGATGCCCACCAGCTTGGGCCCTTCCGTGATGGGCACGCCCGAGATGTGATAGTGGGACATAATCTCTTTGGCTTGGGCCAGTGTCGC
>CAYQDH010000373.1:2701-5760 GCA_964416075.1 uncultured Anaerolineales bacterium
GATTGGTGAAGCGGGTGTCGCGGTTGGTCAGAATGCCGACCAGTTTGCCGGTATCCGGGTCAACAATGGGTACGCCGCTGATATGAAAGCGTCCCATAATATCTTCTGCTTCTTGCAGCAGAGCTGTGGGCGGCAGGGTAATAGGGTCCACGATCATCCCCGATTCCGAACGCTTGACCTTGTCCACCTCGCTCGCCTGAGCCTCAATCGAACAGTTGCGGTGGATGATCCCCACACCGCCTTCTCGAGCCAGCGCAATGGCCAGCCGCCCCTCGGTCACGGTGTCCATGGCTGCAGAGAACAACGGGATGTTCAGTCGAATCTTGGGCGTGAGCTGCGTTGAGATATCCACCTGGGCGGGCAGCACCGACGAATGCCCCGGGATTAGCAGGATGTCGTCAAAGGTAAAGCCCTCGATCCACTCGCTCCCGTTCATGGGATTATCGATAGATGACATTTTTCCCCCATTTCCAGAGAAACTAGGAAGAGGCGCTGCCCGTCAGCCGAATCTTCGGCCGTCCGCTGGGATGGGCCAGCGCAGCACGATTAGGTCGTTTCGCTCCGCACCCACAGAGATCATATCGATGGGTACACTCAGCAGTTGTGAGATGCGCTGGCAGTATGCCTGGGCTGGGGCTGGCAATTCAGTGAACTGCCGTGCGGCACTAATGGGTTCACTCCAACCGGGCATCGATTCGTAGATGGCCTCGGCCTGGGTCATGACCTGAGTATCTACGGGATAGTCCTCGGTGATCGAGCCATCGGGCAGGCGATAGGCCGTGCACAGCTTGAGCTCATCCATGCCTGTCAGGACATCCAGGCGCGTGAGCGCCAGTCCGGTAAACCCGTTGATGCGCGCCGCATAACGTAAGCTCACCAGGTCGATCCAGCCGCAGCGACGGCGGCGCCCGGTGGTGGTGCCGTACTCGTTCCCCCGCTCCACGATCCAATCGCCGATCTCGTTCGTGAGCTCTGTGGGGAAGGGCCCCGTGCCCACGCGCGAGGTATAGGCTTTCACCACCCCCAGCACCTGATCGATCAGCACGGGACTGATGCCGGACCCTAGACAGGCGCCGCCCGCCGAAGGGGATGAAGAAGTCAGGTAGGGATAGGTGCCAAAATCGAGATCGAGCATGGTGGCCTGCGCCCCTTCCATGACCACGGCCTCGCCCCTCCGCAGGGCGCCATTGACCAGCAGGCTGGTATCTGTGACAAAGGGAGCCATGCGCTCCGCCGCTGGCCGGTACTGAGAGACGATCTCTTCCACTGTCATTGGGGCATGGTCATACACGCGTGTGAGCATGGCGTTGACGTGTTCCAAGGCGATGGCTGTGCGCTCGGCAAAGCGGTCGGCATCGATGAGATCCTGTACACGGAGTCCGCGCCGAGCCGCTTTGTCTGTATAGGCGGGGCCGATACCTCGTTTTGTGGTGCCCAGGGCGTTCGCCCCGCGCGCCCTTTCTTCCAGGTCATCCAGGAGCACATGATAGGGCATCACAAGGTGAGCATTGGCGCTGATATGCAGGTTCTTGGTTGAGATACCCATGCTTTCCAGCGTGTCGAGCTCCTCCACCAGGGCTGGAGGATTGATGACCATGCCGTTGCCCAACACGGCGGCCACATGGGGCCGGGTGACACCCGAAGGAACCTGGTGCAGCTTGAACACGGTGTTGCCGATGACTACCGTGTGGCCCGCGTTGTTGCCGCCCTGGTAGCGTACCACCATCGTGGCTCGTTCGGCAAGGTGATCCACGATTTTACCTTTACCCTCGTCACCCCACTGGGCACCGATGATCACGATCGCAGGCATATCCATTCCTCCAGATCAAAACGATTGGGTGCATACCCTGGTCATTACGCCGCCCGTCTCGTATGGGCCAAAAATGAAAGCGTCCCCTCGAATCTTTCAGAGGAGACGCCTGCGTCCGCAGCTATTGATGGACGGCCGGTCACCATTACGCACCTGTCACACTGCGACGAGTATACCACAATCATGCCCCCTTGCCAAAGCAGCAACGACTTGGCCGTACGGCGCGCGTCGGCGGGCGTGGCTCTATGGCCGCCACAGTGTGGCCGCAATGTAACGCTCGCCCTGAGGATCGTCGTTGAAATAGTATACGGTGACCAAAACGCCATCCGGACGCTGTATGGTGCGCGGATAGCCCAGGTCGTGGGTGCCGCCATCGGCGCGCAAGATTCGCTCACCGCCCCAGGTCGCGCCATCGTCCGCGCTAAAGATGGCGCGGATGCCATAGGGCGCGGCGCGGTAGCCATAGGTGATGCAGAGCCGCCCATCCTGCAGCCGGGTCAACGTGGGTGGGTTGCCGCCCTGGCCCGTGTTGGGCACCGGTTGCGCCATGGGCTGCCACGTCTGGGCATCGTCGTCCGAGGCGTACAGGTCGATCCAGTTTCGCTCGTCCGCCCTCTGCATCGCGCCCTCGTGACAGCGCACCGCCGCCAGGATGCGCCCAGTCGCCAGGCGCAGGCTGGCGGGCATGATGGCGAACCCCGCTGGCTCCGGGCCAATCCAGGAGAGGAACCGAAACGTCTTGCCGCCGTCGCTGGTGCGGATGCAGAAAGGGCGCCCTTCTTTGCCGTTCGTCTTGGCCGCGGTGAGAAAGAGCGTGCACTCGCTGGGGCTGGAGATCAGGTAATCGGTGCGTGCGGCGATCCCCGACAGGTCGAATCCTGGGATCCAGTAAGGTCCTTGCCAGCTCCGACAACGGTCGTAAGAGACGTAAAACCAGGACCTTGCTCCTGCGCTCAGCCCAGTGCGCGCGCACAGGAGGGCAAAACCGGGGTGCCCGAGATCGATCCCGCCCGGGCAAGGCACAGGGGAATTCTGTCCCTCCAACGCCGGAGCCACGCGCAGCTCGGGGCTCTGATGCTCGTCCGCAGAGAGGCTGCCCCGGTTGCCCGGCGTGCGACAGGGCGTCGGCTGCACGTCCCAGGTATTGCCGCCATCCAGGCTGCGCGCCTGCATAGCCAGGAAAGGCTTGTTCTTGTCGCGGGTGTGAAAGCCGCCGGCCATGTCGAAATAACCCAGCGTAAAACCGACC
>CAYQDH010000374.1:0-5746 GCA_964416075.1 uncultured Anaerolineales bacterium
CCCCACAAAGCAGCAACAGCAACTCCACGAAGGGCAAATAGGGGTCACCCATCCCGGCATAGGCGTTGCAGTTGCCCCCGGCCACCACTAGATCGGGGTGCACCTCCATGGCCCGCCGGGCGAACTCGCGCAGCAAGATCGTCTTGCCGCTGCCCGGCTCCCCCACGACAACGCCAACCCGTCCCTGCCCGCGCAGCGCCTCCCCCAGCCACAGACCGAGATGGGCCAACTCCTGCTCGCGGGCCACAAAGAGGGTCCTGGGTGCCTCCGGTAGGGCCAACATGCGTTCGTACTCGAACGCCTGAATTGGCCCTACGTGGGTGGCCGCCGCACCAATTGGCCCTACGGGTGGCGGCGCGACCATGGCGCCGCTGCGAATCTGCTCGTAGAGGGTCGCAGTCTCTGGCGCAGGCTCAGTGCCCAGTTCCTGGCTCAGAGTGGTGCGATAGGCCCGGTAGCGGGCTAGCGCAGCGTTGCGGTCACCGCCTAGGGCCAGGGCGCGCATCAGGCGCCGCTGCGCCTCTTCGCGCAGGGGATCAAGCCCCACTTGTCGCTCGGCACAGTGCTGCGCCTGGGCATAGTCCCCCGCCCGCTCATAGTGCTCTCCCAGGCGCTGTAGCAGGGCCAGCAAGCGCTGCTCCAGGTGCTCGCGCTGGGCGCGCAGCCACTCTTCGAAGGCGGGGCTATCGCCTAACGACAGGCCCTCCAAGAACTGACCGCGGTAGATCGATGCCAGGGCCGCCAGGCGAGCTGATTCGTCCTCCTCGCCGCTCCCTGAGCCCTGGCTCCCAGTCCCTTCTCCCTCATCCCCAACCCCTGCCCCCGGTTCTCCGATTCCTCGCTCAAAGATGGCCACATCCAGCGCATATCTGCTCGATGGGTTCCAGCCGATGGCCTCGCGGGAGATGAGCAGGAAGGGGGGATCGGCATCCCGGTCGCCGATACACTGGCGCAGGTCGGAGAGGGCATAGCGCAGGTTGGCCAGGGCGGAGGATTGCGGCCAATCGGGCCACAGCATGCCGGACAGGGCTTCACGGGAGTGAGGGTGGTCCGATTCCACGGCCAGGTAAGCCAGCAGGGCGCGCACCTTGGCCGATTCGAAGCGCGTCACCGGCTGCCCGTCCAGGGTCATCTGGAAAGGCCCGAGGAAGGAGAGCGACAGATGAGCCATCGTTTTCTCCTCATGGAGTATACGGGGGATGAGAAATACCGAGACTAGACAGGATTTACAGGATTAACAGGATTAGAATGGAACAATTTATACAACCAACTGGAATCCTGTCAATCCTGTTAATCCTGTCCAAACTCCTGGTATCACTTTTGCGGCAAATCTCGCGGGTCTGTGCCCATTGTACGCTCTAGGAACGTAACTCTCAAGTGCTCTACGTCGTGGCGCCCCGCCGCCCCCTGCCCGTTTGAGACGCGAATCACTCCCCACGTTGCCGGCTTGTTTCCCCACGGCGCCCCCACGCTCCGGGCACCTTGGCCCCTCGCCCCCTTGGTAAGTTAGGGCAGCAAACAGGACTGCTGTGAACCGCACAGGGGGTGGAGATGGCTACAGGGAAGAGCACGCAAGGGGTCAGCACCGGATCGCGCCAGGTCTTCTGGCTGCTGTTACTGGCTGTATTGCTGCTGGCGCCCATGCAGGTAGGTTGCTCGGCATCCACCGGCCCCGTCCTGGCCGCGGAGCTGGATGGGCAGCCGGCTACGGCGCAGGTGCTTAGGATGGCGGCGCGCACCCTGGGGTGGTCGGAAGTGCTATCGGATCGCTCCGATCTCTCCCGGCAGGCCTCGCAAGTGACAGCCGGTCATCAAGCGGGCGCCAACAGCGTGGCCGTGATCGTCACGCTCTCCGGCTCCGATGGCCCCGCCTTTCTCGATGCCCTGCAGCAGCCGGGCATGACCCGCGGCGCTTTCCATGGCTGGGAGGCCCTCATCCGGCGCCAGGGCGACCCGGTCGATCCCGCGGCGGGCGCGGGCACCCCCGCTGGCGGCCTCATCGCCTGGTACGCCGGCCCTTACGGCTTTATCGCCGAGGATGCCACGGGCAGCGGGCGCGAGCTCGAGATCGCCGAGGCGCTCTACGCCGCCGCGCAGCGGCAAGCGCTCTCGGGCTGGTCCGGTAGCACGGCGGTCATCCTGGCGCAAGCAGAGGATGCCCCCGGCGCCGCCTCGATCGGCGATTTCCAGGCCCTCACCCAGCAAGTGAACGAATACTATCGCCTCAATAGCTACGGCCGCGTCGACTTCACCTTCTCCTGGTTGGATGCCGACGGCGATGTGGGAGCGGGTGACTGGTACACCGTGGCTCCCACGCTCGCTGCCTATGCCGAGCGACGCTGTGACCTGGCCGTGGATGCGCTGCGCGCGGCGTACGCGCAGGCGGCCCAGGCATCGACAAGCTTGCCGCCCGCGCTCTACCTGGAGCGCGCCATCGTCGTCTATGCCGCGGGCCAGGCCGGGGCTGAGCGTCCCTTCCCCCCGTGCATGTGCTCGCTGGGGCGCGGACACGCGGTCGACGTAGAGAACGGCGGGCAGACGATGCGCATCCACGTGCCCTATGTGCTCCTCCTCGCCGAGCAGGACCCGCTGGGAGTGTGGGCGCACGAGCTGGGGCACACCCTGCACGCCCGGCACGAGGCCGGAGCGGACGACCGCCTGGCCGACCGTTACACCGACCCCAAGGCCCCCGCGAGCAGCGGCACGGTGGGGTTCTGGGACCTCATGGCCATCGGCTCCTACTGGGGAATCCCGGCGGGGAGCGTGCCCACGCAGATGTCCTCCTACACCAAGGAGCTGGCGGGGTGGCTGCGCTACCGGCAGGCCGAGCCCGGGCAGGAATACACCCTGACGGCGCTGGAGAGCCAGAAGGCGGGCGACGAGGTCCTCTTCGTGGATGGCCCATCGGGGCGCGATGCTGACGGCGATTACTATATCCTGGAGGCGCGCGACCGCACCCAGCCCTATGGCGCTCCCGAGACCGGTGTGCTGATCTACCACGTGACCCGCGACCGCAGTAGCGGGCACGATATCGTGGAGCCGGTCTACTGCCAGAACGGCGAGCCCATGGGGTATGCCAATGGGACCGCCCTCCGGCACAGTACATTGCATGGCGTGACAGAGGGATTACAGGAGGCGACGAGCTATACCCTGCGCAATGGCGTGGTCATCCGCTTGCTGGCCGAGTCGTTCTCGCCCTACCGGGCGACGGTGCGCATCGAGCACCCCTAAGAGAAAGATGGTCAGCTGAGTAGACGCCGAAGCAGGGGGACGAGAGGAGGTAAGTTCATCTGGATCGTATCCCACACGATCCTGGGGTTCACGCCAAAATAGGCATGCACGACGATATTCCTCATGTCGCGCATCTCTCTCCAGGGCACCTCGGGATGCAGCGCAACGATGTCGTCGGGTACGTAGGTAGCCGCTTCTCCAATAACGGTCAGATTGCGCAGCACGGCATCCACGGTTTTGCGATCGCTGACAAACGCATCATAGTCCAAATCGTGGGTAAATTCCTGAATAGCAGCGATAGCATCCAGGATATCCGCGATGCGTAGCTTCCAGTCCCTAGGCGGCATACACCGCCTCGCGCAAAATCTGCTCTTTCATCTCTGCCCGAAGAGCGTCCGGAGTGACCAAATCCACCGGATAACCGAGGATATCACTGAGGAATCGCTGCAACCTGACGAACTCAAAGAGCCCCACTCGGGCATCGGGCTCGAACTCGACCAGAATGTCGATGTCACTATTCGCACGCGCTTCACCGCGCGCCACCGAGCCAAATATCGCCAAGCGCTTGACAGCGTATGCTGCCAGGTCTTGCGCATGGTCCTCTAGGAGTCGCAATGCCTCATCGCGCTGGATCATCTGACCTCTCCACAGCCAACTCGCAATCCTTACATAAGGAATTGTAGTCTAGACGGAGGCCATGGTCAAGTCTAGCGGCGCTAATCCTCAAGCGTCTTCAGCAGCGCCCTGGCCTCCATCAAATCCGCGATGTCGAACCCCTCGCTGAACCAGTCATAGCTGGCCACCAGCCTCTCCCGAGCCTCGCCCGCGCGCCCTTCCCCCCCAGCAACCGCGCCAGGCTGACCGTCGCGCGCAGCTCCCACGACCGCGCCTCCTGTCGCTGCGCCGCCTCGGTGGCCCGCCGAAAGCACGCCTCAGCCCCATGCGTGCCGCAGGATGCCTGCCCACGCAGCCTGGGCGCGGCTACGGGTGGCGCCTTCACGGGGAAGGGAGGATCACGGGTCGTGGCTCGCCCGCGGCCGCCATGCGCTCGATCAGTCGCTGCGCCAGTATGGCGCGCACGGCAGCATAGGCCGGCTCGCGCACCAGGTTGCTCCGCTCGTGAGGGTCGCCGTCCAGGTCGTAGAGATACTCTTCCACATAGCGCTCGGCCTGGGTATCGCGCGCGCCGCTCTTGTCCGGCGCATACACCGAATACTTCCAGCGCTGGGTGCGGATGGCTCGCCCCACCTGGCTCTCGCTGATCTGCAGGAAAACATCCTGCGGCCAGTCCTTGGCCGAGCCATCTAGCAGCGTTTGCAGGGGGCGGCCGCGCATCGTCCCCGGCGCCTCCACCCCTGCTGCGGCCAGGATGGTGGGCGGAAGATCGATCAGGCTGACCAGGTCATCCACCACCCTGCCGCCCTCAAAGCCGGGGCCGCGTGCCACCAGGGGGATGCGAATGCACCCCTCGTGGCAAGCGCGCTTGTATTCGTTGTTGCGCGTGCGAAAGTGCGAGCCATGGTCGCTGGTGTACACGATCAGCGTATCCCCGGCCAGCCCCAGCGCGTCCAGCTCGGCCCTCACGCGCCCCAGGTTCTCGTCCAGGCTGTGGCAGCAACCAAGATAGTCCGCATAGTTCTCGCGCCAATCGCCCGTGGTGTCCACCAGGTCGCCGGGCACCTCGTAGTGCGCCCAGCGTTCGCGCGACCCGGTTGGCCCCTCGTAGCGCTGGTGATCGTTCTGGTGGTGGGGCTCGATGTAGGAGATGAACAGGAAAAAGGGCCGTTGGCCGTCGTGGCTGCGCAGGAAATCCAAAGCGAAATCGGTCACGCAGTCGACGCGGTACCGGCCCTCGGGAAAGTCGCGCTGCCGCATGTCCCCGTCGAACATGTGGCCGTCGTAGCTGTGCGAGGTGAACTCTAGGATGTCCGATGCCACCCAGTAATCGACATAGCCCCCGCGCCGCTCCGGCGGTATGGGGATCGTCTGGTAATCCACATCGGGCTGCCCGGCCAGCTTCATGGTGGAGGCCAGGTGCCACTTGCCCACATAGCCCACGCGGTACCCGCCCTCCGCAAGGAGGTGCGCGATCGTCACCTCGTCGAGCGGCAGGGCGACGCCATTGCGAAAGCATCCCGTCTCGGTGGCCCATTTCCCCGTCTGCAGGCAGGCTCGCGCCGGGCCACACACCGGTTGGCAGGTGAAGGCGTGCTCGAAACGCACCCCCTCCTGCGCCAGGCGGTCTAGGTTGGGCGTGATGGGCAGCGATTGCCCATAGCAGCCCGCGGTATCCCAGCGCTGCTGGTCCGAAAAGTAAAAGATGATGTTCGGGCGGTCGGGTCCTCTCGTCACGATAGTCCTTCTCCTTTCAGTTCGCCCAGTAGTCTCGTGATCTCTACAAGCCGGGCGTATCGAACCCCTCCATGAGCCAGCGATATAACCGCCAATCAACAGGATGCCGCGAATCGCCGTGGCCCATCTCTACAGCCGTGATTCGCGGAATCCTCCGCATTCG
>CAYQDH010000375.1:0-5729 GCA_964416075.1 uncultured Anaerolineales bacterium
TGCAGGCCGTGCGCGAGGCGGTGGGCGAGGAGATCGACATGTGCTTCGATTGCCATACGCGCCTGGACCTGCCCGAGGCGGTGTGGTTCTGCCGCGAGGTGGAGCCGTTCCATCCGTTCTTTGTCGAGGACCCGCTGCGCTCGGAGAATCCCGACTCGTTCAAGACGCTGCGCCCTCGCGTGGGCGTGCCGCTGGCCGCGGGGGAGCAATTCGGCAGCAAGTGGGAATTCCGCCAGATGATCGAGGAAGAATGGATCGACTATGCGCGGATCGACGTGTGCATCGCCGGCGGCCTCAGCGAGGCGCTCAAGATCGCGGGGTGGGCCGAGACGCACTATATCAAGCTGGCGCTACACAATCCCTTGGGGCCTGTCTCCAGCGCCGCGTGCCTGCAACTGAACCTCGCTTGCTCTAACGTGGGGGTGCAGGAGCAGCCGCGCAGGCCGGGCACCACCATGCCCAACGTGTTTCCCGTGCAGGTGCCGTGGGAGGATGGCTATCTCCTGCCACCCGACCGCCCTGGCCTGGGGATCGAATTCGACCGTGAAGCGGCCAAGAAACACGTCGGGCAACCACGTCCGCCGCGTCCGGGCCTGCGCAGGCTGGATGGAAGCTTTACAAACTGGTAGTTCAGGGTGTCTGACGTATAATAAGGATAAGATTAGCAGGGCCAGTCGGATCTTGGCCCTGCCATAGCTATTTTTGTCGAGGGGAAGAACGCATCATGAACAAGATTGTCGTTGCCACTGGCGTGCCGCCCGATGGCGTCATGGTCGAAGAGATGGAGGCGCTCGACGCGCCAGGTATCGAGGTCAAGCTGCGCGGCATCTGCCGCACGCCACAACAGGTGCTGGAGGCTGTGCGGGACGCCGACGTGGCGCTCTGCAGAGGCGAGCCCTACACGCGCGAGGTGTTGGCCAATGCCCCCAAGCTCAAGATGGTCATCCGTTACGGCGTGGGTGTGGATACCATCGACCTGGACGCGGCCACAGAATACGGCATTGTCGTCGGCTACCTGCCCGACTTTTGCATCGAAGAGGTGGCCAACCACGCCCTGGTACATGTGATGGTCTGCGCCAAGAAGGTGCGCCAGCTCGATCACGTCATGCGCACGCAGGGTTGGGCGCAGGCCAGGGCGTTGCTCACTCCCATGGGTTCCATCCACGGCGAGACGCTGGGGCTGATCGCCCTGGGCAACATCGCGCGAGCTACCGCCAGGCGCGGCCTGGCACTGAACATGCGTGTCATCGCCCACGATCCCTACGCCTCTGCGGAAACCTTTGCCCAGGCCGGTGTGGAATCGGTCAGCTTGGACGAGCTCGCCGCGCGCTCTGACTATGTATCGTGCCACCTGCCGCTAAGCAACCAGACGCGAGGCATGATCGACGCCAGCTTTTTCAACAAGATGAAGCCCACCGCCTATTTCATCAACACCAGCCGGGGGGCGGTGGTCAACGAGCCCGACCTGATCGAGGCCTTGCGCCAGGGACGCATCGCCGGAGCCGGACTCGATGTCTTTGAGAAGGAGCCAATTCCGCCGGATCATCCCTTCTGCGCCATGGATAACGTCACCCTGACGCCGCACACAGCGTCGTACTCGGATCCTACCATGGCCAACCAGCGACGACGCATCGGCCGCGACGCGCTATCCGTGTGCCGGGGCGGCCTGCCCGATTTCGTGGCCAACCCACAGGTGTTGAGCCGCCGGCGTATATAGGATACCCTGCGACAGACCCGAGTTTTGTTTTTCCGGTGGGACCCTGGAATTGCACAGGGTCCCACCCCTAATGAGCATGTGTTACCATGGAGGATCAGCTTGTGAAATCGTTGTCATTCGTATTCCAGTACGCAAAGAAATACAAGTGGGCGCTCGTAGCCACCATCGTGAGCATGTTGCTGCTCGTGGGTGCGCAGCTCCTGGGTCCCTGGATCATCAAGACGATGATCGGCACCGTCACCGCCCCGGACGCTGGCGCGGAAGCGATGCCGACCGTGAGACGACTAGCACTGCTGGCGCTGCTGGTGTACATCGCGCGGGCGGGGCTGCAATTCGTGAGAAGCTACATGGCCCATGTGGCCGGGTGGAAGGTGGTCGCCGATACGCGGCGGCGCATCTACGATCACCTGCAGCGTCTCTCTCTGCGCTTCTACGAGGACAAGCAAACGGGTGCTCTGATGTCGCGCATGGTGAACGATTCGGATATGTTCGAGCGTCTCATCGCTCATGCCATCCCCGATGTCGCTGTCAATGTGCTCAGCCTGATCGGCGTCAGCGTGATATTGATCAGTCTGAACTGGAAGCTCATGCTGCTGAGCCTGATCCCCATCCCCCTGATCATCTTGGCCATGCGCTCCTTTGCCAAGTACGTGCGTCCCGCCTTCCGCGAACGGCAGGAAGAACTGGGAGAGCTGAATGCTACGCTCAACGACAACCTCTCGGGCATCCGCGAGATCCAAGCTTTCACACGTGAGGATGTGGAGGCCGTTCGTGTCAGCACGCACATCGATCGCTATCGCGACTCGATGCTCAAGGCGCTGCGACTGATGGCGACCTTTCATCCCGTCGTCGAGTTTGGCTCGACGTTGGGTACCGTGGGGCTGATCTACTTTGGCGGGCAGATGGTGCTGGGCAAGGTTTTCCCCCTGGAAGACCTCGTGGCCTTTTTCCTCTACCTGGGCCAGTTCTACGCGCCCATCCAGGCCCTTAGCGGAGCTTGGGAGGGACTACAGGAGGCTCTGGCAGGCGCCGAACGTGTGTCCGACTTGCTCGATGAGACGCCCGATGTGGCCGAGAGCCCGGATGCCATCGAGATCCAGGGCCGGGCCGAGGGCGCGCTCCGCTTCAACAACGTCAGCTTTCACTATAGCAAAGGGGATACGGTGCTGGACGGCATCACCCTGGATGTGCCGCCCGGCACATCGGTGGCTCTGGTGGGCCCGACGGGCGTGGGCAAGACGACCATGGCCAACCTCATCCCGCGCTTTTACGATGTGGTTGGGGGATCGATCACCCTGGATGGGCACGATCTGCGCGACTTGACGCTCAAGAGCTTGCGCCAGCAGATCAGTATCGTGTTGCAGACGGTGTTCCTCTTCCATGGCTCGGTGCGCGACAATATCCTCTTTGGCCGACCAGGGGCCACAGAGGAAGAGATGATCCGGGCAGCGCAGATCGCCAACGCCCACCAGTTCATCATGCAGTTGCCTGAGGGATACGATACGATGATCGGTGAGCGGGGCATCAAGCTTTCGGGTGGACAGCGACAACGTGTGGCCATCGCGCGCGCCGTGCTCAAGGATGCACCGATCCTGATTTTGGACGAGGCCACTTCGTCGGTGGATACCGAGACGGAGCTGCTGATACAACAGGCGCTCGAGCGCTTGATGGTGGGCCGCACCACGGTCATCATCGCCCACCGGCTATCCACCATCCGCAACGCGGACGTCATCGCCGTGCTTAGCGGCAGCCGCGTCGTGGAGATGGGAAGCCATCGCGAGCTGATAAGCCGGGAGGATGGGCTCTATCGCCGCATGAACATGATCCAGCAGGAGATCGATATCAAGTTGCAGACGGTGCAGACGTCGCTGATGTCTTGAGAGAACGAGCGACGTAAACAGGCAGCCGGCCTGCAGCCGACGGGACGGTATGGAGTGAGAGAGGCGGGCAAGATGCCCGCCGTACAGGCCGCAAGAGGGAAGGCTGATCCGGAGGATCGGCGTACAGAAGTGGCATTCGATGGGCACTTGGTTGTTATGTTAGGTTAAGAGTTATTGCTGCCATGAGGAGGGACAAGAAGATGAACGAGACGTTGGAGACCATGTGGAAGCGACGCAGCGTACGCAAGTATCGCCCGGAGCCGGTTCCTGAGGAGCACCTGAAGTTGATCCTGGAGGCAGCGCGGCGCGCGCCCACGGGCAGCAACCGACAGAACTGGCGCATGGTGGTGATCACCGATCCCGAGCTGCGCAAAAAGGTAGCGCAGGCCTGCAACGGCCAGATGTGGGTGGCCGATGCCCCCGTGATCCTTTGCCTGGTGACGGTGCCGGGTGAAGGACAGGTGAACGGCACGATCGTGCTCGATCACGCGATCCTGGCGGCCACCAGCCTGGGTTACGGCACCTGCTGGATCGGCGCCGCCGACCGAGAGCAGTTGAAGCAGATCCTGGGGATCCCCGCGGACCATGGCATCACCAACCTTGCGCCCGTAGGGATAGCCGCCGAACAGCCCGCCGCCCGCCCGCGCAAGGCCCCGGCTGAGCTTTTCCGGCGGGATGGCTTTGCCGATCCGCTGGACTATACACTCTAGTGATGAGCACGTCACCCTGAACCCCGTTTTTGGGGGTGAAGGGTCTCCGTTGTCGTAAGACGAGATCCCTCCCTAGGCGCTCGCAGCGAGCGCAGGTCAGGATGACAGGCGTGCTGTCACCCTGACCCTGCCTTTGGGGTGAAGGGTCTCTGTTGTCGTAAGACGAGATCCTTCCCTAGGCGCTCGCAGCGAGCGCAGGTCAGGATGACAAACCGGGTCCCACCGCCTGGCGCGGTGAGAAAGGAAACGAGCATGAGCATCCAAGAGATCACGCTGGATAAGCTGAATCCGGCGTCATTTATCGACGACCAGGTGCGGGCCATCCGCGAGGCGGTGGGGGATGGGCTGGCCATCAACGCCCTGTCGGGGGGCGTCGATTCATCGGCCGTGACGATGCTGGGCCACAGGGCCTTGCGGGACCGGCTGATCACCTGCTTTGTGGAGAACGGCCTCATGCGCCAGGGAGAGCCCGAGCGCGTGGTCTCGCTGTTTCGCGGCCTGGGCGTGCCTGTGCGGCTCATCGATGCCAGGCAAGAGTTCTTCGCGGCGCTCAAGGGCGTCACGGACCCCGAGCTAAAGCGGGAGGCGATCACGCAAACCTTTTACAAGACGGTCTTTGGCCGCTTGGTGAAAGAGAGCGGCGCCCGCTACCTGCTGCAGGGAACCATCCTCACCGACGTGGAAGAGACGGTGGCGGGGGTCAAGCGGCAGCATAACATCCTGGCCCAACTGGGGATCGACACGCAGGAGGTGTACGGATATACCGTCGTCGAGCCCGTTATCCAACTGAGGAAACCTGGCGTGCGCGCGGTGGCCGAGGCGTTGGGCCTGCCGACCGAGATCACCCGCCGGCCGCCCTTCCCCGGCCCGGCGCTGGCGGCGCGGGTCATCGGCGAAGTGACGCCGGAGCGGGTGGAGGTTGTGCGCGCGGCCACGTCCATCGTGGAGCAGGAACTGGCCTCCAGCGGCGCCTTTCAATACATGGCCATCCTGCACGAGGACCGCGTCACGGGGATGCGCGACGGCAAGCGCGACTATGGCATGCAGATCGAGGTGCGCTGCTGGGATAGCCAGGACGCTCGCACCGCCTCTCCCACCCGCCTGCCCTGGGAGACGTTGGAGAAGCTGGCCGCCAGGCTCACCCAGGTGCCCGGCATCGTGAGCGTCACCTACAACATCGCGCCCAAACCGCCATCGACGATGGAAGCGGTCTAGACAGCACCACTGCCAGATGATCTTGCTCTCCACCGAGAGTTCTAGCATTGCTGGGGCAAATCCTGCTCCTTGCTGGCTGGTGGGGGAGGTCGTGCGGCGGGTGGCCGAGGCCATTCGGGGGTATCTGGATGGGCGGCCCGCCCGGCGATAAGGATCGCCCGATACGAGATGTGAGCGACTACATGCCAGCCCGCCCGGCGATAAGGA
>CAYQDH010000376.1:0-5727 GCA_964416075.1 uncultured Anaerolineales bacterium
GATGGGCCAGAAAGGATGGATGTACAATGAAGCGCATCCCCCTCGTACTCGTAGCGTTACTCTGTATTGTCGCTGTAAGCGTCACCCAAGCCGCCACTGTCGTGCCCACCGACATTCAGCAACCCGGCACCCAGCCGGGCGAGGTGGGCAACCTGGAGAGCCCCGACAAGTGTGACAACTGTCACGGCGGGTACAACCAGGCCGTCGAGCCTGCGTTCAACTGGCGTGGCAGTATGATGGCCAACGCTGGCCGCGACCCCATCTTCTGGGCCACGCTGGCCGTGGCGGAGCAGGATTTCGACGGTTCGGGAGACTTGTGCATCCGCTGCCACAGCACGGGTGGCTACTATGCCGGGCGTTCCGTCCCCACAGATGGCTCGGGTCTGGCAGCGGGCGATGCCGACGGTGTAGAGTGTGACAATTGCCACAAGATGGCCGATACGAACAACTCGGAGCACCTGGGGGTGATGGTCGCGCCCTTTGTCGCCAACGACGAGCAGACCCCTGCCACCGGCTATTACGGCAGCGGCATGGAGTCGCTCTCTGGCGGCAGCGCCAAGCTGGGGCCCTATAGCGACGCGGCGGCACGCCACCAGTTCATGCAGTCCAAGTACCACCGCGACGTGGATTATTGCGGCACTTGTCACGATGTGTCCAACCCGGCAGTGGGCGACCTGGCTCACAACAACGGGACCCAGTCCACCGCGGACCCGGTGGTGGCCAGCGGCGTCCTCGGCTCGCCGGTGGATGGCAAGGCCGCGTTCAACAACTTGCCCTACCAGTATGGCGTGGTGGAGCGCACCTACAGCGAATACAGCTCGGGCGCCCTGTCCAAGACGCTCCTATCTAACTATGCTAACCTGCCCGCCGACCTGAAAGCGGGAGCCATCCAGGCCGCGTTCAACAGCGCCGGGGGTAACTACAAGGATGGCAGCGCCCGCAGCTTTAGCTGCCAGACCTGCCATATGCGCGCGGTAACGGGATACGGTGCCAACAAGTCCGGCATTCCCTTGCGCCAGGATCTGCCACTGCACGATATGACTGGCGGCAACTACTGGATGCCCGACGTGATCAAGTACCAGAACACCCAGGGCACGCTGCGTCTGGGCGGGGGTATGACCGCGCTGCAACTCTCAGCCGTCGACGCGGGCAAGCTACGCGCACAACAACAACTCAACCTAGCTGCGTCGCTCAGTGTGAGCGGCAACACCCTCAAGGTCACCAACCTTACCGCGCACAAGCTGATATCGGGCTATCCCGAGGGGCGACGCATGTGGCTCAACGTCAAATGGTATGACAGCGCCCACACTTTGCTGCGCGAGGATGGCGCCTATGGCGCGCTCACAGCCGACATCGGCGGCACACCCACGCAGGTCAAGACCATCCTGGATCTGGACGATCCGAACACCAAAATCTACGAGGCTCACTATGGCTTGACCCAGGAGTGGGCCAACCAACTCTTGGCACTCGGCTATTCGGCTGATCTGCCTCTGAGCTTCGACCGGGAGACCGGCGCAGTCGCCTATACTTTGGGCCAGCTGGCCGCCCAGGCGGCGGGCACGAACCACGAGACGTTCCACTTTGTGCTCAACAACACGGTGGCCAAGGATAACCGCATCCCGCCCTACGGCTTTGCCTACGAAGAGGCGCGCAAGCGCAACGCCCTGCCCGTGCCGGCCGCCCAGTATGGTGGCACTCCTGGCGGGACCTACAACTACTGGGATGAGATTGCCCTCAACCCGCCGACCGGAGCGGCCTATGCCACTATCCAACTGCTCTACCAGCCCACGAGCTGGGAGTATGTGCAGTTCCTGTACGAGGCCAACAACGGGCAGAACGCCTTCCTGGGCCAGGAGGGGGACAACTTGCTGGACGCCTGGCTGAACACCGGCATGGCCGAGCCTTACGTGATGGCCTCGGCCACGTGGGGCAGCGCGCCGCTCCCGCCGTGTGCAACGCCCGGTGCGCCGCAGAACCTCCTCGCGAAGGCCGGGAAGAAGAGCATATCACTGACCTGGACGGCAGGCAGCCCGGCGCCGACGGGCGGCTATCGGGTCTACTATGTGCAGTCGGGCAAGCTACAGTTCAGGGCGGGTGTCGCGGCCGGCACGCTAACCTACAAGGACAGCGGGTTGACCAGCAGGCAGACCTATACCTATGTCGTAACGGCCTGGAACGATTGTAATGGCAATGGGACTTTTGACGCTGGGACCGACACGGAGAGCGCTATCAGCAACCAGGCGAGCGGCACAGCGCAGTAGGTCCTGAGAAGATTCGTTGGTGACCGCAGAAGCCATTGCGATGGCGGCGTCGCGGATTGGAGACCCGACAATAATCGTGTCGGGTCACCGGTTCGCCTTGCCAGGTCGTCCAGGTGTGAGCAGGGGCCATTCGTGGGCGAGGGCAGGCCCCGGTATTTGCGAACACAAAAGGGGGAGAGAAAGGAGGCTGCGCCCCATCCTGCGACGAACAAGGGAACAAGGGCGATCCCACACTAGGAATGTGAAGTCGTGATGATAGAGAGGAGAGTTGATAGTGCCATGAAGACCAAGATGGTTATTGCCATAGCGATTGTCGTAGCGGTCGCCCTGATCGTGGGCGGCGTAGCAGCGGCCGGGGCGGCCAGGTCCGCAACGCTCACTCCCATCGAAGATCTAGGCAAGTTCCTGCTGTTCGACACAGATCTCTCCACCCCGCATGGACAGGACTGCGCGGCCTGCCATGCGCCGGAGGTGGGCTATACGGGGCCGGATTCGGACATTAATGCCACTATGGCGGTCTATCCCGGCGCGGTGCACACGCGTTTTGGCAACCGCAAGCCACCTTCCGCGGCTTACGGCGGCGATAGCCCGGTCCTCTACTATGACGAGGCGGACGAGGTCTGGGTGGGCGGCATGTTCTGGGATGGCCGGGCCACCGGCTGGACGCTGGGTGATCCGCTGGCCGAGCAGGCGCAGGGACCCTTCCTGAACCCCCTCGAGCAGAACAACCCCAACGCCAAAATGGTGTGCCTCAACGTGCGCAAGAGCGACTACGCCGGCCTGTTTGAAGAGGTGTGGGGCGAGGGTTCGCTCGATTGCGGTGCGGGCCTGGAGATCACCTATGAGTATATCGCTCGCTCCATCGCGGCCTATGAAAAATCCGCCGAGGTGAACCCCTTTAGCTCCAAGTTCGACCTGTTCTGGGCCCAGGCCAAGGCCGACGGGTTGGATGTCGCGGCGATCGACGTGGACAACTGGGGGGATTACACCGGACTTGAGTTGACCGATGACGAGGTTTATGGCTTGGCTCTGTTCAACGACGAGGACAAGGGCAAGTGCGCCCTGTGTCACACGCTGGACGAGGGCTCTGCGGACTATCCGCTGTTCACAGACTTTACCTATGACAACCTGGGGGTGCCCAAGAACCCGGCCAATCCCTTCTACGACATGCCGCTTAAGTGGAATCCCGATGGCGAAGATTGGGTGGACTATGGCTTGGGCGGGTTCCTAAAGGGCGCTGGCTTCCCAGCCGAGGTCTACGAAGCGGAGCTGGGCAAGCACAAGGTGCCCAGCCTGCGCAACGTCGACCTGCGGCCCGACCCCGAGTTCGTCAAGGCCTTTGGCCACAATGGCTACTTCAAGTCGCTGGCAGAGATCACTCGTTTCTACAACACCCGCGACGTGGATCCTATGTGGCCTGAACCCGAGTACCCGACCACGGTTAACAGCGATGAGCTGGGTAACCTGGGGTTGACGGCAGAGGAAGAAGCGAGCATCGTGTTGTTCATGACGACCCTTTCGGACGGCTATCAGCCCTAGCCTTAGCCTTGGCTTTGGCCGAAGAAGGTGCGTCGGCAAGGCAGTGGTTGGGGTCGCCTCTCGAGCGATCCTGATGGGGCGGCGACCACACTGCACGCGACAAGCGGGCCAGGCTATCTAGCCTGGCCCGCTCTATTGATGACACCACTGATCCCTCTGCCCACGCCCGCGCAGATACCGGTTACCAAACGCTCACTAGAGCGACCGCAAGAGGAACATAAGCAGGAGAAACCCCGCGAGAAAGCCAAAGGTGGCCTGATGCTCGTAGCCATGACTGTGGCTTTCGGGGATCAGCTCATCGGACACGACATAGAGCATGGCCCCGCCCGCGAATGCCAGGCTGAACGGCAGCAAGGGGGCGAAGAGACTGACGAAAAAGGCCCCGAAGAAGGCTGCGATGGGCTCAGTCAGGCCGGAGGCGGTGGCCCAGGCGATGCACTGCCAGCGCGGCATCCCGCAAGCCCGAAATGGACCGGCCACCGCGATCCCTTCGGGGATATTGTGCAAGGCGATGGCCAGGGCGAGCAAAAGCCCCAGGCGGTTCTCGGCGACATAACTCGTCCCCACGGCCAAGCCCTCGGGGATGTTGTGCAGCGTCAGCGCCACCATGAGCAAAAGCCCGCGCCGGTAGGCCACGGGGTTTGTGCACTCGAAGGGCAGGTGTTCGTGCTCGTGGGGGATGAAACGGTCCAGCAGGAACAGGCCTGCAGCGCCCACGGCCACCCCCAGCAGCGCGATCACGGTTCCCCCTTCCATGAGCGCTTCGTGGATTAGCCCCAGCGTGGCGATGGCGGTCATGACCCCGGCGGCAAAGCCTATCAGGGTGTCATAGGTGCGCATCTTGAGCTCGCCAATGAAGGCCACTATGGCCCCGCCCAGGCCCGTGGCCAGCCCGGCGACCAGGCTCATCAGAACAGCGTTTAGGATCATTGCAGAACGGTGCTCGGCATTTTTGTTCCTCGATTCGTAGCCTTGTGGAACATCCCCACCACAGCCTTTTCCACCACCCATGATATGGGTACTTGTGTGGTCCGATGGCCGCATGGGATTGTATCCGGCTCTCCGTTTGGCTGCAACTCCCATCACCCCTTGGTTCTCGTGACTCGTTGTGAATCGAGATCAGGGCGAAACTAAGCTGATGATCTCAACCCCAATGCCAGAGTCGGGTGCGGCAGCCTACCCCCATGCATCATTGACCAGAACGTTCATCGCAGCTATTGTGCTGCCGACAACACCGTGTCGCACGCGGTTTGTGACCATCAGCCCCCCTCGCGCGTCATATCAGTAGAGGAATCGAAAATGGGCCCCAGGATCGGGCGATCATGAACAAGGCAGAACAGGATACCCTTTTCAGGGCACTCTTTGAGGCTTACCGTCAGCCTCTCTTCGCCTATCTCTATCGCCTGGTCGGCGATCCGGGGAGCGCAGAAGATGTGGTGCAAGACGTATTCCTGCGCGCCTACCAGGCCCTGCCGCGCCTAGCGCCCGGTGCCAACCGGCGTGCCTGGCTGTATCGCATCGCCACCAACGCCGCGCGGGATCTTTTTCGCCGCCGCAAGGTGCGCCAATGGCTGCCCTTCTTGGGGAGCGACGACACGGATAGCTCGATCCCGGACGAGTCCGCTGCCTTGGCCCAGCCCGACCTGCCCGCCGATGAGAGGCTGGCGGTACACGAGGCGCTACAATCGCTGGATGCCACCTATCGCGTGCCGCTGATCCTCTTCTCGGTCGAGGGCCTGTCGACGCAAGAGATTGCCGAGGTCCTCGGTATCGGCCAGAGCGCCGTCAAGATGCGGTTGTCTAGGGCGCGCACCATGTTCCAGAGCGCGTACGGAGTAGATTGAGATGGGAAAAAAACAGGCGTCGTTTTTAGATCTCGCAGCCTATCGTGAGCTAACGGCAGAGCAAAAGCGTGAGTTGCTCGACC
>CAYQDH010000377.1:0-1763 GCA_964416075.1 uncultured Anaerolineales bacterium
CCCACCGGGACTGAAAAATCGCGACTGGGGATGATCTGTGAGCCATCGACAGAGAGCGTGGTCACTCCCTCGATGATCTCTATAGCCCAGGCGCGCGCCTCGGCATGGTTGGCCCAGTGATGCTCAAAGGGCAGCAACACGTCGCGGCCGGCCTGGCGCTCCTCTGTGGGTCGCGCCCCCGGGCGGGCTAGAGGGGCCAGATCATCCTCGATCTCTTGCTGGCTGTGCTCGATCAGCCAGGTCAGGGCCTCCTCGTAGCGCTGCATCTCCTGGGTGCGCCGCAACTCATAGCCCCGGAATTGGTCGCGTCTGGCCTCTAGCGCGGCCACGACGCGGGGTTTCTGTAGCATCGCTCAGGTCCTCTCCAAATGGCTGCCGTTGTCGTCCTTGGCAATGCGGATGTAGCTCTGGGCAGCTCGTTCGAATGTGTCGTCATGGCTGATGACAAAGAGCTGGCTGAACCCCTTGATCTGGGTGATCCTCTCGGCCAGGCTCTCGCGCCGTTCCGGGTCCAGATGGGCGGTAGGCTCGTCGAAAAAAGCCACGTCGATCCGCGAGACCTGTCGCAGCAGGGCCAGGCGCAAGGCGAGCGCCGCGCTCATCTGCTCGCCTCCGGAGAGCTGGCGAAAGGTGCGCGTGATCCCTTTGCTCTCCAGGGATAGCTCATAGTCCTCCGACCAGTGCAGTCGCGCTGTATGGTGGCCCATGATATCGCCATAGATGGTAGACGCTTCGCGCGAGATCTGGCGCACGCGTTGTTGCGTGACCAAAGGACCCGCTTGGCGCAGCGTCTCACGTATGGTGTCGACTAGGGCGCGAATTGTGTTAACCTCCTGCATCGCGGCCTGCTGGCGCGCCAGATCTCCCTGCATTCCCTCCAGCTGCGCCACGCTCTGGCGCACCACACCCAGGCGATCATGCTTGGCCTGTTGCTGTGCCTCCAGGTTAGCCAGCCTGCCCCTGGTCGCAGCGACTTGCTGGCGCACCCGAGCGTGTTGTTCCGGGTGGTAGCTGGCCGCCGCCTGCTGGTGGTGCATGCCCAGCTCGGCGACCTGCTCGGCCAATGTAGCGCCCTCCTCCGTGAGCTGCTGGAGCCTCGTTCTGCGCAGCGCCCATTCCTGGGCGACCTGGCTGTGCGCCAGGTAGCTATCGTGCGCCGGCTGATGCTGCTCCCGCGTGGCGCGGGCTCTGCGCAGGGCCTGGTCTAGCGGGGCAAATGGCGCCAGCTCGTCATCCAGGGTGGCGATCGACCTCAGCAATCCGGCGCGCTGGCTTCTCTGCAGGGTCATCTCCTCTTCCTTGGCGGGCTGCTGTCGCAACTGGTCCTCACAGCGCTGGGCTTCGCGCCGGGGATCGCCCAGGCGCGCCAGCTGAGTCTGGCAGGCCTGCAACCGTTCCTCGGCTCCTTGCAGCGCTGCCATGGCCTCTGCAGCTCGTTCGTGAGCGGCGTGTCGGTATTGCACCGTTTCCTCGGCCAGCCGTAAGTTCTCCGCGGTGGGTAGTTGGCGCAGGCGCTGCCGATAGCGCTGCATCTCCCTCTGCAGCGATTTGCTTTCCTGTGTGATCTCGTCAGAGCGGCTCTGGAGTGCCTGCTCCTCTGTCTCCTGCTCATGGACTAAACGTGTGTTGCGCTCCAGCAATTGGGCGCGATGCTGCGGCGTAAGCTCGGCCTCGCAAACGGGGCAGCGAGCGGTGGATGTCTCAGACAACGTGGCCATCTGCTGCCGCAAGCGTTGGGTATCGGCCTGCGCAGCCGCCTGTCT
>CAYQDH010000377.1:1773-5711 GCA_964416075.1 uncultured Anaerolineales bacterium
GTTCAGCGGTTTGGGCGGGACAATGGGGTCGCCATTTTCATCCAATTCCAGGGGCACTTCATCTTCTGGCTCTTCCGGGAGCAGTTCCTCCTCCTCGGGTTGAACATCATCCGGGAGGGCCTGTTCTGCTGCGATGCGTTCCTCGGCCTCAGCCACGGCCTTGTCCAGCTTGTATGCCTCAGCTAGCGCCAGGCGCAGGCGCTCTGCCTCGGCTTGGGCGTGGGCCAGCTCTTCACTGGCTTGCGTGGCCCGGCGTTGGGCTTCGGCAGCGCTGCGAACCTGGTTCTCCGCCTCTCTAGCCTCGTCTTCCAGATCTGCCTGCCTCTTTACGGAGGGGAGCAGGGTCTGCAAGCGGCTGGCTGCCTCAGCCATCGCTTCCAGATCACGCGCCAGTTGCTCCAGTCGTGAGGCCAGGCGGATCTCCTCCTGTTGCAGCTGGCTCCGCTGCTGCCACAAAGTGTCGCGCCGCGAGCGCTGGACCTCCAGTTCTTTCAAGCGCGCATCCACCTCGAGATAGGCTTCGTGGCCAGGGCGTGCGCCCTCGGCCTGGGCCCGCGCGGCCTCAGCCTCGGCAAGCTCTCGCTCGGCGCTCGCCAGCAAGCGCTCGTGGGCCCCCTGCTGGGCTCGCATATGCTCCAGGCGCGCAGCCAAGCCCCTGATCAGGTTCTCGGCCTCCTCCAGGCTTGCCAGCTCCTGCTCACCATGGGCCAACTCCTGGCCGGCGATCTCGGACTGTTCGGACAAGCTCCGCAGATCCTGCTGCAACAGGTCCTGCTCTTGCTGCAGTCGTGGCAGATCGGTTAGTCGTTCTCCCAGGCGCACGATCTCTTGCTGAATCGTGTTGCTCTGGCTATCCAGGTGGCGAATCGTGGGCCGCAGGTTGTCGCTGCTCTTCTGGTAGGCATCGACCTGAAGCAAGGGATCGAAAATAGCCTTGCGTGCGGCGGCGGGCTGCAGAAAGGGGGCTGTAAACGTGCCCTGGGGCACGCCCACCGTGTTCTCGAACAGCACATCGAGGTTTGCCAGCGGATCGCCGCAAAGATGCTCGCGCAGCCATTCCAGCACGTCATCTTGGCCCTCGGCCAGCACCTGCCGGGCGAGATCCAGATCGTAGACTCGATACGACGTGGTGCCCCGGCCGGTGAACTTGCGTTCTACTTCATAGGATCGCTCGTCGTGGGACGACACAATCCGCACCATGGCCAGCGCTGTAGAAGCGCCCTCGCGAAGCAGGCCGCTCAGGCTTATCCCGCTCTCGCGATGGTCAAAGAGGACCAGGCCGATCGCTTCGAGCAGCGTGCTCTTGCCCGCCCCGTTTGCCCCGATGATGGCATTGGTCCCGGGCTGAAACTCGATAACGGCCTCGCTGTAGCTCTTGAAATTCTGCAGCTTGAGGTGAGTGATCAGCACCCTGACCCCTCCCCCAAGACAGTCTGGCGAAATGCGCGCAGCGTGGCCACGATTTGTGCGGGCGCGTCGCCATCGAGGGCCATCTGTTTGACCCCCAGCACGAGATCCGCCCACTCGCTACTATAAGCCCGGCGGCGCACGTCTCTTTCCAGCAGCTCGCGGATCACCCCGCGCTCGATCTCCTCTCGGTTGCGACCGTCCTCGATGATCTCAAAGGCGGTGGGGGCCGTCGTGTTCTTGATCTGGCAGACGACGGGTTGAAAGGCGTCCTTGACCATCTTTTCCACAATCCCGAAATCGAGGTCGGCGCTGTCGAATGAGAGCACGCCGGCAAGGTGTAGCTCGACCACCGCTTGGCGGCTCACGCGTTCGGGTGTGGCCTCATGGCACAGATACGCTTGGAGCGCCAAGTACAGTTGGTCCGGGGTCTCGTAGGGATCGACCCGGAACAAAAGCCTTTCAAACGCGCGCCGCGGGTTGCAGACCTTGGCTGCCCGGTGGGATGGCGTCTCCCGCGAATCAACCTCTACCCAGAAATATCCGCGATCCTCCCACTCCACTTCCGTGGTGCTGTTGGTCTCCAGCGATCCGGGGTTATAGATCCAGTCGTCTTGAACAAAAGGCTTGTGGATGTGGCCCAAAGCCAGGTAGTCGACCAGGGGACGCAAAGGGTCGAGCTCGGCACGCGCCAGCGTGGCGGAATAGTTGTCGAGGATACCCTGCAGGCCCGCGTGCAGCATCAGGATGGTGTAGGCTGGGTGAGGACCAGGCAGATCCACCATGGCCTGGGCCAGGTCGCGCACGACGCGTGAGGTGGAAGCCCCGGCATAGCGCACCCCCAACACTCGGGCTCCGCAAGGCAGGTCGACATAAGCACCCACGCCCTTTTCAAAGGGCTGCAACACGATACGCTCGCCCTCATAGAAAGGGTTCAGCAGTGTGACCAGGCCCTCCTCGCTTAGATAGTCAATCCAGGAGAATTGCTCCTCCCAATGTGCCCGCTCGTGATTCCCTTCCACCGCCAAAACAGGTATCCCAGCCTCTCGCAATGGCTCCAGAATCCGCGTCGCCTGCAAGAGCGTGCGCGCATCGATGCTGCGCTTGTGAAAGAGATCGCCGGCCAAGATGACAAAATCCGCTTTGCGGGCCAGGGCGTTCTGAGCTACATGGTCGAAGGCCAGGGCAAAGTCGTTGTAGCGGTCCTTGGACTGGTATTGCAGAAAACCAAGGTGGATGTCTGCCACGTGCAGGAACCGAAACGTCATGTCCCTGTGCCTCCTGGCTGCCCGGTATACTTGGGGCAGGGGCCGCGTACCACCAACACATGGAAAGCCCTATCCCCCAGGGCTCGGTCCAACGCGGATTCCAAAGCAGGCAGATCCTCAACGGTGTGCAGCTCTGGCTGCGCGCCGCAGCCGCGGATGACGGACACGAGGTCGGCCGCTGGGCGGGGGTGGCCTCGCTCATCGGTGGTGCTCCCCGGATGGACCTGGCCCCCGGTCAGTGCCGTCGTGCCGTTATCCAACACCAGGACCAGCAGCGGGAGGCCCACCTGGGCCGCGTAGGGCATGGCGTTGATATCGCTATGGAAGAACGAGGAATCGCCCAGCAAGGCCACGACGTAGGGCGCGTCCCCGCGCATGGCCGTGCCAGCCGCCAGGCCGAGCCCCATACCCAGGCCGGAGCCGAGCGAGTATTTGACATCGAACAACTCCATGGGCGGCAGGTTGGCACGCACCATACATCCGGTCTCCCCGACGACGATGTGCCGTTGGCGGCCCCCATGACGCTCCATGGATCGTACAAGCGCGTCGAACGTGGGACGATAGGGGCAATAGTCGCAGAGTGGCACGCGACTGGGCATGGCCCTCCCTCCCTGCTCCCCAGGAATATACTGGAAAACAGGATCCAGCTGCTGCAACGCCTGAGCGATCTGCGGCTCGTTCAGTTCTCCCTCTTCCGCCACGGCGCCATCGCTCCGACCCAGGATGGGCAGCGATAGGCCACGACGCTGGGCCAAATCGCGTAGGCTCTCTTCCACAAAGGAGCTGCCCTCCTCTAACACTAACACTCGCTCCATCCCTTGCGCCCACCCTGTTAAGGCTGCCTCGGGGAGGGGGAAGACGCTGCTCAAGCTGAGAACGCTCCACGGTGCCGCGCTACGAGCCGTCCGCTGCAAGAGTGCGTGCAGCTTGGCGGCCATGACGCCCACGGCCACGACCCCCAGAGCTCCCTGTCCCTCGATCACGTCGTAGGGCGAGCTCTCGAATTCCTCCTGTATCTGCCGCAGGCGTCGGTGCTGCGTGCGTCTCCGAGCGACGACATTGGCGGGCAAGACGACCCAGCGATCCCGCTGGCGTATAAAGCGTTGCTCGAAAGGAGGAAGCTGCCAAGGCTCTTCGACAAGTCCTTCGGCCAGCGTCAGCGCCCCCGTCACGCGTATGATGACGGGTGTGCCCAGCGACTCGGACCAGGTGTAGGCTTGAGCCATCAACGCAGCCGCCTGCTGCACCCCCGTCGGCTCAATG
>CAYQDH010000378.1:0-5696 GCA_964416075.1 uncultured Anaerolineales bacterium
TGCAGCAGCTCTCGCCCCCGGTAAAAGTCGGTCTCGGTGACGTTGGCCTGCCCTTGCTGGGCGACCAAGGGTTTCTCGAAAAAGAGGCGCTTGGGCCTGAACTCCAGCACCGCCTTAGCCGCGTCGTAGCGCTCCGTCTCGCGTGTGAGTACCAGGATTGTGTCGGGCTGGCCGGCCATCAGCTCTTCCAGCGATCCGGCCACCTGCCCGCCATATTGGCGCGCCGCGGCCTCGGCCTTGCTGGGAGTTCGGTTATAGTAATGCAAGGTGACATCACCGCGTCTGGTAATAGGGGGTAGATAGTTGCTCGTGCACACATTTCCTGTGCCTACGATAGCGACGTTGATGGTCATGATGCATAGCTCCTTTCTGGCATGGAAGAGGCTGAAGGATGGCCCGATAGTGCGTTGAGTGCCGAAGCCAATTGCACCGGCTATCCTTCATCCCTATATATTTAATTTTTTTATTGTTTAATACAGTTTTCTGTAGGGGTGAAGGAACCGGCGTAGAGGCTTGCTCAAGCACGAAACGCACTTATCCCGGTTCCTTCACCCACCGCGCGCGAACGACGATAGGTTCGTATTCAGATGGGCCACAGCATAGCGCATCGCGGCGCCGGAGGCAAGGCGGAGCGGCAGGGAAACAGGCATCGAATGGACAACTGGCCTATCTACAAGCCGACGGGCGGGAACCATACGCGCGCGGGGGCTTGACATAGTCTACAATCCGTTGCTAATATAAGAGTCGATATCGCCAGGGCGATCATACACTGGCGTGCACTTCCTTTGGGGGCCGCTGAAATGAAGTTCGTTTATGATCTGAACCAAGTGCTAAAAGGCAAGCATGTCTACAGACGACAAGACTATTAGTGTATAGCCTTAAACGCATGTGGCGACGATGAAAAAGCTTGCCCGGCGAGGTTGTGGTCTTACGCCGTGGATAGTTCTTGGGGTAATACTGCTGGTGTCACTGGTATCCAATATCGTGCTCTATCGGCAGGGACAGGAATACTATTTGTTGCTCAATGAAACACGTCTTGACCCGCTTGGTCTAGCAGCTTTTCCAAGAGAGCAGACGCGAGCTAGTGTTGGCGATGGAAAGCCTTTGGTCGTTTTTCTGGGCGACTCTCGCGCTGCGGTCTGGCCAGCGCCAACGCAGCTCGACAGCTTCACGTTCATCAATCGTGGAGCGAGCGCGCAAACAACCGCCCAAGTATTGGGGCGGTTTCCCTATCATGTGCAATCGCTCCAGCCCGACATTCTGGTGCTCGAGGTGGGCATCAACGATCTGAAGACCATCCCGCTCTTCCCGGACAGAAAGGCGGCGATTGTAGCAGAGTGTGAAGCCAATATCAGACAGCTGGTTCAGCTAGCGACCCGAGATAATACGCGGGTCATTCTGGTGACCATTTTCCCCTTGGGGCAGATCCCGATTGAGCGTCGCCCGTTCTGGTCCGATGATGTGGCGCTTGCCATCATAGAGGTGAACCAGTTTATCACCACACTGGCGGGTGACAGGGTTGAGATTTTCGATGCCGCCGAAATCCTGAGCAATGAACGCGGGATCGTAGATTCGCGTTACAGCAAGGATTTTCTCCACCTCAACCCAACCGGGTACGACGCTCTGAATGGCGAGTTGGTCCGGGTATTGCAGAGGGGAGAGGGATCTTAACACGGAGAGGAGGGAAAGATTTCCCACCGATGAACGCCGATCAAACCGGATAGACACCGATCGAAAGAACAATACTTCTGATTTCCATCCGTATTTATCCTCCCCATCGGTGTTCATCGGTGGGAAATCTCCCCTCCCCACGCTGCCAGAACCGGACCGCCCTGACGACAACCCGCCAAGCTGGCCACGAACGACAACGGGGCTGCGCGAGTTACCGCGGTGACCCTTGCACCTCGGCCCAGGTGCGGCGGATAAACTGGGCCGCCTCCTCTACGCCGCGACGGCCCTGCTTGGCGTTCTCCTCGATGCAGATCCAGTTATCGAAACCCGCGCGCTGCAACCGGTCGAACACCGCGGGGAAGGGGGCGATCCCTTGCCCAATGATGACGCCCTGCAGCGAGCCCTTGACCGAGGTATCGGCGGCGTGCACCGTCAGCACGCGATGCACGATCTGGTCCAGCAGACCCAACGGATCGTCGGTAAAGGCCGCGGCGTTGGCCGTATCGTAGTTGATCCCCAGCCGGATGTCCTCGGTGGCGCGGAAGATGGCCAGAAAGACATCGGCAGGGGTCGAGAAATCGGTGTATTGCCACACGCCGGGCTTGCCGTGGTTCTCGTAGAGAGGCTGGGGGCCCATGCCCTTGATGCGCTCCACCAGTGCATGCATTCCCTCGGCCGCCCAGCCGATCCCCTGGTCCACCGCTGTCTCCGGGTGGGCCTGCCCCGCGGTGACGCGCACATATTTCACCCCCAGGCGAGAGGCCAGGTCGAATGCGCGCACTTCCGCCTCCAGCTCGCGCTGTCGCTGCGCCGCATCAGGGTGCGTGAAATCGGGGTAGGTGCTCATCATCGTCACGCTCATCCCCTCGCCCTCGATCTCCTGGCGTGCCTTGCGGATGGCCGCATCCGAGGGATCGGGGAAGAAGAGGATACTGACATCGATGGCGTCCAACTTGAGCTCGGCGCCCATGCGCGCCCAATCGCGTACGGTCATGCGCCCGGCCACGATATCGGGAAAAAAAGAAACCGGCAGACAGCTTAGTTGCATAGCGAATTCCTCCGTGTACTTTCAGGCTCAGAGATGCCAGTACAAGATGGCGGCCAAGATGGGCAGGCCATCACGCCTGGCAACAGGTCCGATGTTACCACACGGACATGGTTTGCGCAATGGGGGGAAGCAAAATGAATGGATGGGGTTTTCACTACAGTGAGTTTGCTTTGGAGGCATAAAAAGCGCGGATCAACATCTTGACAAACTCAGACACATGTGCTATCATATTAGCACTCGGGGTTGATGAGTGCTAACAGTCGGCGGGAGCGCCTGCCAAGTCTGGCCAGAGCCCGGAGACTCCAAAACCTAGGTATCAATGAGAAGGGCCGAATTATTTGGCTCTTTCTCTTGAGTCGCAGAATATTATACACATGTCGGGGAGGTTGAGCAAATGGGTAAGGTCAATCTGAAGCCATTGGGCGATCGCGTTGTGGTCGAGCCATTGGAAGAAGAAGAGATCACTGCTAGTGGCATCATCCTGCCGGAGACGGCCAAGGAAAAGCCGCAAAAGGGTACCGTCGTCGCCGTTGGACCTGGTCGCAAGGACGAAAACGGCAAGGTTATCACCATGGAAGTCAAGGAAGGTGATGTGGTCCTCTATGCCAAGTACGGTGGCACCGAGGTCAAGCTCGACAGTGATCGTACGGTTCTGGTCTTGCGCGAGAGCGACATTCTAGCGATCGTCGCCTGATAAGCCTGGATATTACAAGGAGTTAAACGGATTATGCCTAAGCAATTGCAGTTCTCGGAAGAAGCGAGGGCCTCGCTAAAGAGGGGCCTGGATATTTTGGCGTCGGCTGTGGGTTCTACCCTGGGCCCGAAGGGCCGTAACGTTGCCTTGGACAAGAAATGGGGCGCCCCCACCATCACGCATGACGGCGTGACCGTGGCCAAAGAGATCGAGTTGAAGGATCCCTACGAGAATATGGGTGCTCAGCTGCTCAAGGAAGCGGCGACCAAGACCAACGATATCGCTGGCGACGGCACCACCACCGCCACGGTTCTGGCGCAAGCCATCGTGACCGAAGGCCTGAAGAACGTGGCCGCTGGCGCAAACCCCATGCTGTTGAAGCACGGTATCGAGGCCGCTTCTGAGGCCGTAGTCAAGGCGATCAAGGCTGGCGCGCGCGAGGTCAAGACCCGCGAGGATATCGCCAACGTGGCTGCTATTTCGGCTGCGGATCCCGAGATCGGTAACCTGATTGCCGAAGTGATGGATCGCGTCGGCAAGGATGGCGTGATCACCGTCGAAGAGTCCAAGGGTCTGGAGTTCGAGACCGAGTATGTCGAAGGCATGAACTTTGACCGTGGCTACATCTCCCCCTACTTTACCACCAACCCCGAGACGGGCGAGGCCATTCTCGAAGACACCTTTGTCTTGATTCATGACAAGAAAATCTCCGCAGCGCGTGACCTGGTCCCCGTGCTCGAGCGCATGGTCCAGTCTGGCCGCCGCAATCTGGTGGTCATCGCGGAAGACATTGAAGGCGAAGCGCTGGCTACGCTGGTGCTTAACAAGCTGCGCGGCGTGATGAATGTGGTGGGCGTCAAGGCCCCCGCTTTTGGCGATCGACGCAAGGAAATGCTGCGCGACATCGCCATCCTCACCGGCGGCCAAGTGATCACCGACGAGATGGGCCGTAAGCTGGAGACGACGCAGTTGTCGGACCTGGGGCAGGCGCGTCGCGTCGTGTGCACCAAGGATGATACGACCATCATCGAGGGCAAGGGCTCGGACGCGGAGATCAAGGGCCGCATCGAGCAGATCAAGGCCCAGGTCGAGAGCACGACCTCTGACTATGACCGCGAAAAGCTGCAGGAGCGCCTGGCCAAGCTATCCGGTGGCGTGGCGATCGTCCGCGTGGGCGCGGCCACTGAGGTGGAGCTGAAGGAAAAGAAGCATCGCGTAGAGGATGCGCTTTCCGCGACCCGCGCGGCCGTGGAAGAGGGCATCGTGGCCGGTGGCGGCGTCACGTTGATCAACGCCATGTCGGCGTTGGACGATGTCAAGCTCGATCTGCCCGATGAGAACACCGGCGTGGCTATCGTGCGCCGTGCTCTGCAGGCCCCCTTGCGCGGCATCGTAGAGAATGCTGGCATGGATGGCGCTGTCGTGGTGGCGGAGATCCGTCGCCGCCAGAACGATGCGAGCAACAGTGCCATTGCCTACGATGTGATGAGCAACTCGTACCTGGACATGTTCGAGAAGGGCATCATCGACCCGGCCAAGGTTACCCGTTCGGCAGTTCAGAACGCAGCCTCGATTGCGGCGATGATCCTGTCCACCGAAGCGCTCGTGACCGACATTCCTGAGCCGCCCAAGCCGGCCCCTGCGGCCCCCGAAGGTGGAGGGATGTACTAGTCCCGGCTCGCCAAGCAACCTGAGCCATAAGTTCAAACTGACCCCCGCAAGGGGGTCAGTTTTTATATGTGCCGCACCGGTGATCCCCCTGCACTGGCCCGGTGGCGATCTGCTTGCCTAGGATGCCAGTGCCTAGGATAGGCCGGGAATGATACAGTTGAACAGTGATGCAAGGGCCAAGATGGCTAGGCCCACATAGGTCATGACCAGTGGCGAACTCGGCCTGCGAGAAAAGAGCCAGTGGCCTATGCCAATGATGACCATGGCCAAGGCCAGGGCCGTGACGCCAAAGCCTCTGAAGCTGCCAGTTACGATACTAAATATGAACAGGCTTACGATGGATGCGGCCAACAACGCTAGGATGGGCAAAGGGCTAGAGTGGAACAGCTTCCGTAGGCCTAGCGTCCAGCCCAGGCCCCAGACCACCAATGCGGAAAACAGGTAGCCCCCCTGAAACTGCGGTACGCGGGTGTTTAGCCACAAGTAACTCGCCACGGTAAGCATCCCCCATACAGAAAAGAGCACTAACGCCCGCGCCGCGTGGGGCGCGAGGTGCACCCTGCCACGAACCATGTCCGACACATAGCACAGCAGATGGATCGCTACCAGGCC
>CAYQDH010000379.1:0-5680 GCA_964416075.1 uncultured Anaerolineales bacterium
CCGCAAGTTAGGAAAAACTTGCGCTACAGGACTGTCATCCAATCCCAGATGGCGCCCCGCGCCATGGATTACTCAGTATGACATAATCGCGACCATGACAGAGCACTCAGAATCACATAATCGCGACTTTGACAAGGCCCTGGACTGGTCCCAAGAGGGGTTGGCTTGATGATTGTAATGGTCTATAATCGTTTGCGTTACTGCATATCCATTCCTCAGAGAGGTATAGCTTGATGAGATCCTTAACACCGTTTTCGCTGCCTGGCCGCTGGTTCAAGGGCAACCTGCACACCCACACCACCCAATCCGATGGCGACCGCACGCCGGAGCAGGCCGAGGCCTGGTACCGCGAGCATGGCTACGATTTCCTGGCCATCACGGATCACTGGGTGCTCACCCAAGGGCACAAGGGCGATGGGTTTATCACCATTACCGGCGCCGAGCTCCACGGGGAGGGCTACCACATGCTGACCTTGGGGCTCTCCGCGTTGCCGGACCAGGCGCTGGCCGATTCGCCGCAGGAGATCGTCAACGCCGTAGTGGCCGCGGGCGGGCTGGCCTACTTTGCCCACCCCTACTGGACCGGCCAGCCGAGCTCGCACATCGCGCCCATCCAGGGCATCCAAGGCATCGAGGTGTTCAACTCGGTGTGCGAAAAGATGATCGGCAAAGGGTATTCCTTGGTGCACTGGGATGATCTCTTGGCGGGCGGTCGTCGCCTCAATGGACTGGCGGTGGACGATGTCCATTGGCGCCATGGCGCACAAGGCGGGGGCTGGGTCATGGTGCGGGCGGCCAGCCTGGCCGAGGAGGATATCCTGGGTGGTCTACGCCAGGGGCATTTTTACGCCACCACCGGGCCGTCGATCCTCGATCTGCGCATCGTCTCTGGCGAGGGAACGCCGCCCAAGCTGGAGGTCGTCTGCAGCCCCTGCAGTCGCATCACCTTCCATGCCAGGGGTCCTTACGGCCAGCGCTTCGATGCGTCACCCGAGGGTACGCTCGATCGAGCGTCCTGCGCGTTGCGCAAGGAGCAGTCGTACTTACGAGTGGAGTGTCGGGACGCCCAGGGCCATGCGGCCTGGACGAATCCGGTCTTTATAGATGAGGTCCTATCCGGAGGTGTGTAGTGAAGAGGCGAACCTGGCCTTGGGTGGTGATCATCGTTCTCGCTCTGTGCATGTTCGGTCTCTGCGGCTGCCTGATCTTGGGGGTAGTGGTTAGCCGGCTACCCACGGGGAGCTCCGTGGGCTCGGGCACTGTCGCGGTGATCCAGGTCCATGGCGCCATCCTCAGTGGCGACAGCCCCGTGGGGTTTGGAGCCGAGTCTGGGGCCTACTCGGGGCGAATCATCCGCGAGCTCGAAGAAGCCACCGAGAACCCCATGGTCAAGGCTATCGTGCTGGACGTCGATAGTCCCGGCGGGAGCGTGGTGGCCAGCGCTGATATCCACCGCGCGCTGCTCGAGTGCTATAAGCCCGTGGTTACCAGCATGGGCGAGACGGCCGCCTCGGGGGGCTATTACATCGCTGCCGCCACGCAGTACATCGTGGCCCGCCCGGCCACTCTCACCGGTAGCATCGGCGTGATCTGGGAATTCACCGATGCCAGCGTCCTGCTGGAAAAGCTGGGTATCGAGCTCCGCAGCATCAAGAGCGGATCCTTCAAGGACCAGGGCAGCATCGCCAGGCCCCTCAGCGAGCAGGAAGTGGCTATGTTGCAGGCGATCATCGACGAGGCCTACGACGACTTTGTGCAGGTGATCGTCGAGGGGCGCGACCTATCCCAGGCCGAGGTACGGTCGATCGCCGATGGCCGTGTGTTCAGCGGTCGGCAGGCGGTGGCGCTGGGGTTGGTGGATGCCGAGGGCAACCTGGACGATGCCATCGCACAAGCCGCCGAGTTGGGCGGCATCGAAGGCGAGCCGGCCATCTACTACTATGAGCAGGTGCCCAGCTTGCGGGATATTCTGGGGGGATTCAGCATGCGGGCTCAAGAGCCCGCGGAGCTGGTGTTGTTGCGCGAGCTGACGGGTGATGGCAGCCGGCCGAGCCTTCAGTACCTATACCGGGGCGACTGACAGGGGACATCCGCCACGTTTGGCGCGAGTTCCCGGGGATGGCCCACGAATGGCAGACGTGGCGCAAGAGCCTGTTCGATTTCGCACCGCGGCTCTTTCAAGGGCAATAGGGCGTCAATTACGCAACCCAGACCGCCAGGGCCAGTGCGGTCATCGTTGGGGAACAAAAGCGTAGATTCGCGAGGGGCCCGAGCCGTATAGCAGTTGGTAGTGGGGGCTGGCATCCAGATCCTGGGGCATGAGCCGGCCCCCACGCTCGCCCACAAAGACATGGGTCACCCCCGCGCGGCGGAGCTGCTCGATCAGGGCGGGATCGTCCAGCGAGGCAGCTTGCTCCACGCTTTGCGCCAGCTCTCGCACCGACGCCACATAGTCGGGAGATCCCTGGTAGTACAACACGCAGGGCAGCGTGGTCCTCCGGTTCGCCAAGAGAGGCAACCACCACCCACCATCGCTCCCCACGCGCAGGTCCCCTTGCCACACTCGGGTGTTGATCAAAAAGAGCGCATCAGGCGAGGTGTTCTCCTCCGCCCAAGCCATGGCCCGCACGTCGTCCTCGTTGACCAGCACGGTAACGGGGTTGATGATGTCGATCATGCGCCAGCTGCCCCATCCCGCCAGAGCCAGCGTGGCCACCAGTAGAAACGACGCGGCCACCTCTCGCCAATGCACCCGCGGGATGAGGCGCTCCAGGCCTCTCTGCAACCACTGCAGCAGGTCGGCCACCAGCCAAGCGCCGAGTGCACTCTCGGGCAGCCAGAGCGCGATCACCACCGCCGAGTTGTGCAACAGCCAGATATCACGCAGACCGACCAGGTGCAGGTTGGCGGCCAGGAACCAGAGCGCCGTCCATGCGGCCAGAAGGAGGATCTCCCCTCGCCCGCGAAGCAATCCCCACACGGCGCCCGCCCCCGCCAGATAGAGGAGCGCGCGGCCCCAGCCCAGGTCCAGCAGGCCGGCCGGGAAATCGCCATATCCCTCGGGACTGGCCCAGCCGCCGTAGAGGCTCCCAACCTGGGGCAGCACGCGCATGGCCATCCGCGCTACCCAGGGCGCGCTGGCCCAGAGAGCCAGCCCGCCCAACAGCAGGGATGTGCGCAACGCATCTCGCCATGCCACCCTCGCCCCACGCTCGCGCATTAGCACGAGGGTGAGATAGGGGGGCCAGAAGAGCAAGTAGAACAATAGTACGCGATAGTGGGTGAGGAATAGACCCGCGGCCAGCCCGGCGGCGCAGGTCCACAGCCCCGTGGAGCGCTCGCCATCAAGCAACTCGGCGGCCAGGAAGCAGGCTGCCGGTAACAGTAACAAGCCCGTGAGCTGGGTATAGCGACCCCAGCTGACATAATAAGCCGGGAAGGAGGCCAAGGCGCCGGCCACCAGGGCGGCGAGGACGCCCGCCCAGCGGCTCCCCGCAAGCCAGCGTCCCAGGAGGTAGGCCGCGAGAACGGCCAAGGCATTGAGCACCTGCCCCAATAGTAGCACGGCTCGGTCGGCGGAGAGGCCGCCCAAACGCATCAGCATGGCGGCCAGGGCGTGAAAGCCAAAGTGATAGTGGAAATCCTGCACGGGCATGTGTGGCTCGTAGGAGGTGGGAACGGCGCCCGCATCCGCAACGAGCTGGGTGATCACTGTATGGTGCATGGAATCCACCCAAGCGGGCACGAACAACTCTCGCGCTTGGAGCAGGCGGGTGGACAGGCTCACGAACAGGATGGCCAGCAGGGCCGCCTGGGGAAGCCAGCCGGATGGGCCCTGGCCACGCTCGATGTGCACAAGTGGCTCCCCGGCGAGCCGCAGCTTGGCCATGCGGTAGATCGCCAGCAATCCCAGCAGGGCCACCACCGCCCACACGTGACCTCCGGTCAGGGGCAGGCGTAGCACAGTAACCCAAAGGAGCAGGAGGGGCCAGAAGGCCATGCTGAGGCCCATGATCAAGGCCAGCCACGTCCCCAGATCGTAGACGCGATCGTGTAGCGTAAGGGCTAGGGCCAGGCCCGGCAGCACCAGGAGGAGCAGCAAGGCTAGTGTATAGTCCGCCTCGCGCCACAACAGGCGTCCGGCTTGCGCAAGAGCATCCGTCAGGTGGTAATCGTACAGGGTGGTCAGCACCAGGTCGCCCGGCTGCTCCTGGCCGTCGAGGAGCAACGCCCCGTAGGCATAGGATTCCGAGCTGGTGTGCCTGAATCCCACTTGTAGCGCCCTCTCGCTGGTCAGCGTCGCACGGTAGGTGGCGCCGCGCGAATCGGCCAGTGGCGCGAAGCCCAGGCGCACGCGTTGGTCATTGGTCAGGCCGCCTGCGGGGATCGAGACGCGCACCGGCTGGCTGTTGGGCTCATCGAGCCTCTCCAGGGTGAGCACCAGGCGAGCGTCGGGCGCCGCGGCGGCTTCGCTCGGGTATACCGCGACCAGCACCTCGATGGCCTTGAACCCGGCTCGTCGCGTGTAAAAGGTCTGGCCCACGCTGTGGCCCTCCTCGAGGGGAGGGGTGGCCGCATCCAGCCGCTCTTGCACGACATCCCGCTCGTCGTGGCTGGGATTGCGCGCCAGGGCCCAACCCAATAGCCCGAGCAGGACGACCAGGGCGACAAACATGGGGATGTGGCGCCGGAGGGGGCTCATTCGGCCTTTTTCTGCAGCTCAAAGAGCTTGTTGATCGCTTCCAGCGGTGACATGGACAGGATGTCCATCTTGCGCAGCTCGTCCACCACCGGATGCGTGGTCTGGAACAGGGAGAGCTGGCGCACCTCCAAGACCTTTTTGCGGATGCTGGCCGTAGGCTGGCTCCCCGCGTCCGCGGACACACGCCGGCTGGCCGTCTCCAGCTCCTGCAGCAGTTCTTGGGCGCGCCGCGTCACGGGCCCCGGAAGGCCGGCCATCTGGGCCACATAGATGCCATAGCTGCGGTCCGCCCCGCCGGGGACGATGTGGTGGGTAAATACCACGTGGTCCCCCTCCTTGGCCACCGCCACGTTATAGTTGCGCACACGCGGCAGAAGGCCCTCCAGCTCGGTTAGCTCGTGGTAATGCGTGGCAAAGAGCGTCTTGGGCTGCAAGCGGGGATGGTTGTGCAAGTACTCGACCACCGCCCAGGCGATGGAGATGCCGTCGTAGGTGCTCGTGCCCCGTCCGATCTCGTCCAGGATGAGCAGGCTGCGCTCGCTGGCGTGGTTCAGGATGTTCGCCAGCTCCACCATCTCTACCATGAAGGTACTCTGCCCCCGCGCGATCTCGTCCTGGGCCCCCACGCGGGCAAAGATGCGGTCCACCAAGCCGATGTGCGCCGCGCTGGCGGGGACAAAGGAGCCAACCTGGGCCATCAACGTGATCAGGGCCACCTGGCGCAGGTAGGTGGATTTGCCGCTCATGTTCGGTCCGGTGATGATATGAATGGCCCCGTCGGGCGCCAGGTGCGTGTCGTTGGGCACAAAGGGATCCTGGGGCAGCAGGTGCTCCACCACGGGATGCCGCCCTGCAACGATGTCCAACTCGCGATCAACGGATAGCTCGGGGCGCACATAACGATTCTGCGCGGCGACCTCCGCGAGCCCCAGGTAGAGATCGAGGTGCGCCAGGGCTTGCGCCGTTTGCAGGAGCTCG
>CAYQDH010000380.1:0-5679 GCA_964416075.1 uncultured Anaerolineales bacterium
CATCGCTGATCCAGGGGGAGATGCCGCCGTGCAGGTGCAGGGTGGCGCGGTTCTCAGGAAAGCACAGGCCGTCCGCGACCATCTGCGCCTTCATCACCGGGTCGGTCGTGGTGCACATCGGGTTCTGCGGGTCGACCATGTCCGGGTTGGCCTCCATGTAGGTATGGCCATCGGGGGTCATTCCCGAGCCCATCACCGTCGTGTCCACGGGGATGAAGAGGTTGCCGTCGCCGCCAGTGGGCAGCAGGTTACGGAACAGGATGCGCACGGGGCGCCCCTTTTGCGCGACGATCGCCGGCCCGAGATAGTTGTACGGGGTTCCCCCCATATTGGCCTGCCGGTAGCCGCGCAGCGTCGTCGGCGGCAGGTCCGAGTGCATCTGTTCGGTGTACTCGCCCAGCTCGATGACATAGTAGTCCGAGCCGAGATAGGTGGTCTGATCGGGGACTGCCACCGGGATGTACTGGCCCAGGTTGTTTGCATTCGCCGCACCCAGGCCCGGCAACCCATCCACGAACTTGCGCATGCCGCCGGAGACGAGCTCGTGGGTGCTCAGGTCGGGCGCAGGCAGGAAGTAGTTCGCCAGAGCGTCCGCTACGAGCGTCTGCCCGAGGGTTACCGCTAACACCGTGGAGTTGCGGAAGTGCATGCCGCCCCAGGTGCGGGCGTCCACCACCTCGTCGCGCATCTGTTGCGCCGTGGCATAATGTCGCGTGGTGCCCGTCGCGTCGCTGCGCAGGTCGATCTCGATCTGGTCCGTGCCGAAGAGGTGCGTGTACACCTCTGCCTGCGCGGAGACGAAGGAGCCATGCCCCGCTACATACTCGGGAAAGTTTGGCGTCATCTCGGCGGGCATCCAGCTGGGATCGGTCAACTGGATGGCCTGCACCGGCCGCCAGAAGCTGTAATGGTACTTGATGTCGAACGTGGCGATGAGGCTGTCGGTCGCGGCCATGTTACCAAGGGCCATCAGGCGGGCGGTCTCCAGCAGGCCCAGCCCGCGGGTCGCAGCGACCTCCCGGTAGGCGGCGTTGGTCTGGATGACCATGTTGGTCGTCCAGAATTTGGCCACTTCGCTCTGCTCCTGCGTGCGTAGGAGACTGCCAACCCCGCCGTAATCCCGCACTTGATCGAGGTCGGCCAGATACCCGGGGTCATCCAGCGCCGGTGGCGCCGGCAGGGTGTTGCGGTACTGATCCGGCGTATTGCGGAGGAACGGGGTCAGGTTGCGCATCCAGGGATCCATGGGGGGCATCGGCGTAGTGCCATCGGGCATCATGACGGTGGGCTGCCACACACCCGGCCCAGGAGCCGGCACGGTGTACCCGCCATCGCCGATGAGAACATCGCCTGTGCGCAGCCCGATGATCTCGGCAGCCGCCGCCTCACCTACCGCGATCCCATCCATCTTGGCTTGGCTATCGGGAATCGCGGCCAGCGACGCAGCGTACTGGCCATCGAGCATGGGATCGGTGGCGAAATAGTTCTTCAGCACGCCATAGGCCGCCGCTGCCACCGCGGCATCCCGCGAGGCGTTGGGGTCGGCCGTGAGCGCCGAGTTGTAGGGGGTGTATCCCCCCTCGATCGCCACCAGGGCGTTGTAGACCGCGGCCTGCATATACGATAGGTAGACGAACGCCGCGGACATGGACACCGACGACATCGGCATCCCAGGCATAGCCGCCGGCTGGAGGAGATCCTGGGCGATGGCGTTCCACTCGGAAACGGCATTGCCCGGCAGCGGGCTATTGGCGTAGTTCGGATGGCTAAAGTAGCGCGGCGCCGCGCCGGGCATAGCCATCTGCATGGTGCCCACTTCGGGCAGGGTAAGGCCCTGGGCCGCGGCGCGTTCGGCCGCAGCTTTCCTATCGGCCTGCGTAATCTTGGGTTTCTTTTCCTTGTCCTTTGGCGGCTTGGGCCCTTGCGCGGACACGGAGACAATACTCGTGAATAGAAGCGAGGTAATCACCAACAGCATCAGCATGCGGCTCATGATCTTGCGGACACGCATCGAGATTCTCCTTTTGCTCTAGTTGGACCTTCCGATGATCGACCGAAGCGGGCTGCCAGTCCTGCCTTACGGTCACCGGCAGGAGGGCGACGGATCCACCGTGGAGCACCGCGGCAAGGCCGCCGGCGTCCGAGATGCAGATAGCTAGTCCGTACTGCGAGGTTTTGGCTCCGAACTCACCTCCTTGTTGGGATGCTCGTCCCAGGATGTGCAAACTATCCTACTAGCAGTAAGATCGAGCTCAATCGAAGATGGAACGGCCTTCGCGCTTGTAGCCGCTATCCCACAGCAGGACTGAGAGCTGGAGGAGGGCCAAACGGCGCCCCCGCAGGAGGTGAAGATGAGGGTGTGAGGTATCTCCTAGGTCAGTTAAATCGGTCTGGAAACACGCGTGCATGTCCACACAAAAGCACGGGTGAACCCTTGGTCTCAACCATGACTTGATAATAGCATGGTATCACCCTAGTACCATCGTACCAAAGACGGAGATGCCCTCGTACCGCAGCATGGTCTCGAGGTAAGTTGAAAAACGCCGGACCGCGGATGGCCGCGGGGATCGAATCCCGGTAGTTAGCGGTTCAGCAGCCGAGAAAGTAGCTTTCCCGCCTGCGATCTGCGTCGGCACATGTATGCGTGCGTGTTGCGCTCAGTCGGGCTTGCCGATATAATGGCCGCGTGCATGGTCCGGATCACCGAGGCGACCATGGTTCTTTGCCTGGTAGCCGAGCAAACCCATGACAGGAGCAGCGAACTGATGCCAAAAGTTATTTTCGACACGGACATCGGCGACGACATCGACGACGCCCTGGCCTTGGGCCTGATCCTTGCCTCGCCCGAGCTGGAGCTGCTGGGTGTGACGACCGTCTTCAAGAACGTGGTCGCCCGCGCCGCGCAGGCGCGCACCATCCTGCTGGCTGCCGGACGGCCGGAGGTGCCCGTGGCGGCGGGGTGTGGCGCGGTGATGTCTCCCCGCGTGACCTATGCCGGTGACGCGCGCCGCGCCTACCTGGAGGGCGAGCTGCCCAACCAGCACGCCATCTCCCTGCCCGAGGCGGAATTGCCGCCCCTGGAGCCGCGCCACGGCGTGGATTTCCTCATCGACAGCGTGATGGCCGGGGCCGGCGATATCACGATCGTCACCGTTGGCGCCATGACCAACCTGGCCATGGCCATGGTGAAAGAGCCGCGTATCATCAGCAGGATACCGCGCATCGTCTCCATGGCCGCCGCCTTTGACCGGCAAGTTAGCGAGTGGAACATCTGCTGCGACCCTGTGGCCGCGGCCATCGTCCTGGGTAGCGGCGTGCCCATGCGCATCGTGGGCCTGGATGTGACGATGAAGGTGCAATTCCGCAGGGCGGATATCGAGGCCCTGAAAGCCAGCCCGCGGCCGCTGGCCAAGGTGTTGGCGCAGAGCATCGCCGCATGGGAGGCCCGTAGCGGCTGGGCGCACACCGTGCGCGGGTTGCCCATCATGCACGACCCGCTGGCCGTGGCCACGATCATCGATCCCAGTCTGGTGCAGTGGCGCCGGGGCACGGCCACCGTAGAGCTACAGGGCGCACAGACGTACGGCTATACCCTCTTCCAGCAAGACGACGAGGGGCCGCACGAGCACGCCTATGAGGTGAACGTCGACGCGGCGCTGGACCTGTGGATTAGCAAGGTGCTGGCTTACTGAAGTTCCCCGGATCAATCCGGGGCTGATAAACCAAACGTGATAAAGCACATTACAAGGCATTATACTACAGTTTTTTATCTTTATTCAGGAATCTCTGCCCTGAGTTTCAGTGCGCCACATGCGCTAACAATCACTATATTTCGGTTTTAACGTGATTTATCACGTTTTGTGTATCAGCCTCGAATTCATTCGAGGAATGTTTGCGGTACGTGAGAGAGGGACCCGCAGAATGATCACCACCCTAGATGTAATCGCGGCGATCGAGCGGCTATCGGGGCATCCCCTGAACCGGGACGAAGGGGTGCACCACGGCCCCGCAGAACGCCCCATCAGCCGGGCGCTGGTGTGCTGGATGGCCACTCCCGACGCGCTGGCCGCCGCGGCAGAGCAACACTGCGACATGGTGATCGCCCACGAGAGCCTGTACTATCCCTATGATGCGGTCAACCGCCAAGACAACCCACATGGATGGCAGGATTGGCCCACCAACCGCCAGCGCCGCGAGCTGCTGGAGCGGCACAACCTGGTGTTGTTGCGGGCGCACGGCTCGGCGGACGATATCTGCATATTCGATGATTTCGCCGCCCTGCTGGACCTTGGCGCGCCCGTGCTGGCCGATGGACTGCACAAGGTGTACGAGATCGAGCCCTGCACCCTGGGCGCGCTGGTAGAAGAGGTCAAGCGGCGCACCGGCATGCCCGCCGTGCGCGTGGCAGCGCCGCGGGGGATAGATCAGGTGGTGCGGCGCGTGGGGCTGCCCTGGGGAGGCCTGGGCCTGTTCGTCAACGTGGGCTATCAGCAGCGGGTGATCGAGATGGGCTGCGATGTGCTCATCGCTGGCGAGGCCGATAACTATGGTTTTCGCTTCTGTGCGGAGTTGGGCATCCCCATGATCGAGACCGGGCACGAGATATCGGAGAACCCGGGGCTGGAGCATTTCGCCCAGCTCCTGAGAACACAACGACCCGAGCTGGACGTGGTATTTTACGCCTGTCCACCAGCCTGGGAAATGCACTGAGGAGGGCTATGAGACTGGGAGCGCCGATCTACGCCAAGGGGCTGGGGCCCCAAGAGTGGGCCGCGGCCGTGCGAGCCAAAGGGTATCGCGCGGCCTATTGCCCCGTGGACGCCCGCGCCGATGACGCCACGGTGGCCACGTACGTGCGGGCCGCACAGGAGGCCGATATCGTCATCGCCGAGGTGGGTGCCTGGTGCAACCCCATTAGCCCCGACGAGGCCACCCGCCAGCAGGCGATCCGCCATTGCCAGGAGCAGCTGGCCCTGGCCGACCGCGTGGGCGCGCGCTGCTGCGTGAATATCGCAGGCTCGCGCTCATCCGACTGGGCCGGCCCCGACGCCGGTAACCTGTCGGATGAGACCTTTGACCTGATCGTGGAGACGGTGCGCCTGATCATCGACGCAGTCAAGCCCACGCGCACCTACTATACGCTGGAGGCGATGCCCTGGACGCCCCCCGATTCGACCGAGAGTTATGTACAGTTGTTGCAGGCCATCGATCGCCCGCGAATGGCTGTGCACTTCGATCCGGCCAACCTGCTCAACAGTCCACGGGCCTATTATGGGAACTGTGCCATCATCCGGGATTTTGTGGCCAGGCTGGGGCCCCATATTCGGAGTTGCCACGCCAAGGATATCCTGATCTCGGGTCCGCTCAGCGTGCACCTTGACGAGGTGCGCCCCGGCACGGGCAACCTGGACTATCGCGCCCTACTGACCGAGCTAGGCAAGCTCGATGCCGAGGTGCCGCTTATGCTCGAGCATCTGCCGAACGAGGCCGAGTACGACCTGGCCACGCAGTATGTACGCGGGGTGGCCGCGGAGACCGGTGTGGTTCTGTGAAGAACGCCCCTGACGGGGCTCACTACGAACGGGCTCACGCCTGGGAGGGCTTAACAAACATAGCGCGTGCAACCGTTCGTAGTGCCGCCGCCAGGCGGGTCTTCGTGCCGGGCGCCAGACCGCACTC
>CAYQDH010000381.1:0-2245 GCA_964416075.1 uncultured Anaerolineales bacterium
ATGAGTGAGTATCCTGACCGTGGCATGGCGCCGCGCCCCGCAGACGATCAAGGGCGCAATGGCGATGTCTCGTCGCCATCATTGAGCAACGAGCATCCTGCAATCGAGACCGTAGGGTTGGCCAAAGTGTACCGGATGGGCGAGCTGGAAGTGCAGGCCTTGCGCGGGGTCGATATCCGTATCGAAAAGGGCGAGTTCGTGGCCATCATGGGGCCCTCCGGCTCGGGCAAGAGCACGCTGATGAATATCCTGGGCTGCCTGGATCGCCCCACCGAGGGAAGTTATTACCTGGATGGCGAGGATGTGAGCCAAATGGACAAGGTGGAGCTGGCGCACATCCGCAACCGGCGCATCGGCTTTGTCTTTCAATCGTACAACCTGCTCTCGCGCACCACGGCGCTCAAGAACGTGATGCTGCCCATGCTCTACGATCCGGACGGCCGCGCAAAGCGCGAGGATCGCTTCGAGCGGGCCAAGGCGGCGCTGGAAGCGGTGGGCTTATGTGATCGCCTCCAGCACCAGCCGCAGGAGCTTTCGGGCGGGCAGAAACAGCGCGTGGCCATCGCTCGCGCTTTGATCAACGATCCGGTGCTGATCCTGGCCGACGAGCCCACGGGCAACCTGGATACGCAGTCCGGGGAGGAGATCATGGCTATCCTGCATGAGCTGCACGAACGGGGACGCACCATCGCCATGGTCACCCACGAAGCGGATATCGCTGCGCATACGCAGCGCGTGATCCACCTGCGCGACGGCCTGATCGAGAGAGTCGAACACAACGGGCACCAACACAAGTACGCGCGGGCAGGGCTGATGGAGGGCGACCATAGCGCATCCATCGAATCGCCGGTAGAGCAAGATAACCACGGCATGCTGCCGCGGCTAGCAGAGGAGGTGTCGTGTGAATCTGTCTGAAGTATTGCGAGTGGCCTTGGAGGGCCTGGCCACCAACAAGGTGCGCGCCCTGCTGACCATGCTGGGGGTGATCATCGGTGTGGCAGCAGTGATCATCATGATGGCCGTTAGCGCCGGCACCGAAGCGACTATCTCCGAGCAGATCAACGCCCTGGGAGCCAACCTGGTCTTTGTCAGTCAATCGATGTCTCGCGCCGGCCCCATGGCGGGGACGCGTCCCGGGTCGGGCCAAAGCTTGACCTACGACGATGCTGAGGCGCTTGGCAACATCCCCACGGTGGTCGGATGGGCGGTGGAACAGCAGACCAGCGCCACCGCCAAGTATGGCAGCGTGAGCCTCGATAGCATCTCGGTGATTGGCACCACGCCGGACTTTCCCTCCGTGCGCGATGTGCAGGTAGCCAGCGGACGCTTTTTCAACGCACAGGATCTGGAATACACGTCCAAAGTGGCCGTGCTGGGGTCCCAGCTGGCGACGGAATTGTTCGGCGGCGCCAATCCTATCGGAGAAAAGATCACCGTCGGCGATACCAAGCTGACCGTCATCGGCGTGATGGCCGAGAAGGGCGCCGTCTCTGGCCAGAGCTGGGACGAGCGGATCTACACACCGATCACCGTGGTCTTTCAAAAGTTCTTGCCATCCTTCTTTGCCCGCATGATGGGCGACGAGGTGCGCACTATATACATCCAGGCCGAGAGCGAGGAGGCCATCGACGAGACGATCACCCAGATCGAGTTGGTGTTGGCCAAGCGACACAGCTTGGCTGTGGGGGATATGGGTAGCTATTTTCAGGCGCAAACCCAGGAGGACATCATCAGCACCCGCGAGGCCACCACAGAGGCGTTTCGTAGCCTTTTAGGCTGGGTGGCGGGGGTCTCACTGCTGGTGGGGGGCATTGGGATCATGAACATCATGTTGGTGAGCGTGACCGAGCGCACACGGGAGATCGGCATCCGCGAATCGGTGGGCGCCACACAGGGCGATATCCGCCGCCAATTCCTGCTCGAGGCGCTGATCCTGAGCCTGGCAGGCGGGGTTGTCGGCGTGCTAGGCGGCGTGGGCGGGTCGTGGCTCTTTGGGCAGTTGGGCAGCATGCGCACGGTGGTGGTGCCCAACTCTATCGCGCTGTCCTTTGCCTCGGCGGCGTTGGTGGGCATCTTTTTCGGCTACTATCCAGCTACCAAGGCGGCGCAGCTGGATCCGATCGAATCCTTGCGGCATGAGTAAGAGACAAACCACAAAGGGCACGAAGGGCACCAAGAAGATAAGAGGAATTTGAGGAGAAGGGGGCGCGCTCACCTTCTCCTCTCGTCACATCATACTAGAACG